>NZ_JAYRVJ010000184.1:0-15791 GCF_041918635.1 Promineifilum sp. (SeqCode) | reverse complement strand
GAAGCCACCGCCTCTGCCACCGTCCAGGCTACCGCGACCGGAACCGCGCTGCCGACGGCCACTGGGACTGTGTTGCCTACGGTCACTGGCACAGTATCGCCCACCCCCACCGGCGCCATAGAGCCAGTAGCCACCGGGACGGCCACCGTCACCCCCACCGGGACAGCAGCCACGGCAACCGGGACGGCGCTACCCACGGCCACAGGCACGCAAACGGCCGGCACGGGTACGCCCGGGCCCACCGTCACCGGGACGGTGCTGCCCACGCTGACCCCAGACCCCGGCGCGACGGGCACAGTGGCCGCGGCGACGCCCACCGCCACGCCCATACCGCCAACGGTACTGCCGGAGACGGGTCAGGGGGAATGGAGCATCATCGCCGCCGGCCTGGTACTCCTGCTCATCATATTCGGCGCGCGTCGCCTGCGCCGGGCGTAGCGATGGATTAACCACTTAAACGGATGAGCACGGATTGAACCCAGGGTTCAATCCGTGCTCATCCGTTTAATCCGTGAGGAGCTGTGGTTAATTTATTTACAGCCGGGCCAGGATTTCTTTTTTCTTGGCCTCGTACTCCTCGGCCGTCACCAGCCCGGCCTCCATGAGCTGCTTCAGCTTGCTTAGCGCCTGCACCGGCTCGTCCAGCGGGGCGGCCGAAGTACCCATGGCCTCCATCATGCCATGTCCCCCTTGCAGGATAATCCCGCCGGCCGCGGCGCGCTTCTCTTCCATGGCCCGCAAGCGCAGTTCCTCGCGGACGTTCTCCTCCATCTCCTGGCAGATAGAGTAGAGGCGGCGCGCCTGCTCCTTGACCAGGTTGTCGACAACCAGCGTCTCGCCGTTGGCGGCGTAGAGGGTCAGCGTGGCCCGCATCACGTTCTCTTCCAGCTTCGCTTCCTTCAGGTCGCGCCAGATGTAGTCGGTGAATTGGGCGCGGCCGAGCACATTCTGCCGATAGTGCATGAACCGCCGGTTGGTCAGGGCCACGATCTCCGGGGTGGGATCGAAGGTGATGGGCTTCTGGACGGCGATGTAAAGTACCTGCTCGCCGCTGGTCAGCAGTTGCTTGAGTTTCTCGTATACGCGGGCGACCTGGTCGCGGTCCTGGTCTTCGGTGATGAAGCGGGCAATGGGGTCCTCGATCGGGCCGGATGGGATCTGGTCGGTCATCTCAGGTAATCCTCCGTTATCTTGCGCAATACATATCAGAAGGTATCCGGCCATGCCACGTCGCGGCCGGCCCTCATGGGAGTCTGACGTATTGTACTAGCAATCCACGCGATCTGCGCAATCCGCGGACGATTCAGGGCCGGCGAAAGCCCACGTCGTCGATGATCACGCCGCCAGCCGCCGTCCCGTCGAAGAGAAAGCGCACGGCGATCAATTCCTCCGGCCGGAAGTCAGGGTTAGCCACGCCGAAGGCCGACAGCGGCAGGTCGTAGACCTGGGCCACCCGCTCGGCCGGGGACGCCACAACGACTTGATAGCCCGGGGCTGCGGCGATCCACTCCGCCTTCGTTAGTCGCGCCGGCAGCGGCGGCTGGAGCGGGCCGAAGTCCTTGAGGGACAGGCGCGCGGGCGTGCCGCCGGCCGACTCCGCCTCGATCCAGACAGGGGCGGTCACGCGTTCGGCATCCTCGCCGAGCGGAGCCAGGGTGAAAGACAGCGCATCGGCCGGCGTCAACTCCCACGCCGCCGCGCCGCCGGCCGGCAAGCTCAGGAGGTAGACCGGCGCGCTGTCGGCCTCCCACTCCAACAAGAGTCCGCGGTTCGGTACCAGCGTCTCGCCATCGCGCAGCCTGTACTCCGTGTTTCGCCACGAGGTCATGTCGCTCGCCTCGGCCTTGCCGCCGGGTATATCCAGCGCCGTCTGGCTGCCGCGGCTGTTCGTCGCCAGGGGGGCGAAGCCGGCGTCCGCGTACTGGGTGACGATAATGTCATTGGGCAGCCAGTTGCGCGCGGCGGGCGTGTTGTAGAACAGGGCGCGGTACTCATCGCGCCCGTTCAGACTGGCCTCCAGGAAGCCGGTGATGAACACCTTGGCCGCTTGCTGTTGCGCCTCGGCCGAGAGGAGCGGCTGGCGATTGAGCAGCACCGACTCGAACGTGCCCTGGTCGGCGTCGCCCCAGACCGTGTTGAAGTTGCCATGATTGCCGCGGTAGAGATAGGCCACGGCCTTAAAACCGTCGGGGTTCTCAGCGAAGGTAGCGCGGCTGTACTGGCCCAGGCCGTCCAGGTAGTACATGTCACCATCGTGCCCCGCTGCTAACAACAGGTAATCGGCATTGTTTAAGCGCAGCGGCCGGCCGAGCGGCTTATAGCGATTGTCGCAGGGGGCCAAAGCCACCACGCCGCGGATGCCAAAGCCAAAATCGTCGGCGTCCGAGGCCCCGGCGACCGCCCCAACCGGCCGGACGTTCATCTCGGCGGCATGGGCGACCGCCTCCCCGCCCCGCGAGTGACCGATCAGGCCGACGCGGTCAAGGTCAACCAGGCCATAGAACGGGGTGCCGGGCGATTCGTTCCAGACGCGCCACTGCTCGAGATGTTTCAGCAGCAGCCAGGCCCGCAGCGGCATCTCCGCCATGTCGCCATCGGCGAAGCCGAAACCGTTCAGGAAGTTCTCGTCCACCGATACGGCGATGATGCCCCGGCTGGCCAGGTGCTCGCCCAGGTAGGCGTAACCGGGGTCGGACGGTTCAACCATGCCATGATTGCCATGGACAATGAGCACCAGCGGGAACGGGCCGTCCCCTTCCGGTAACCAGACCAGGCCGTTGAGCGGCAGGTGGGCGAAGTCGAAGCCGTTGTACCAGCGATGATAACCGGCAGCGAAACCGCTGTAGCCGGCGAAAATAGAGGAGCCATCAACGGTCGGCGTGATCAGCGCCGCCTCCGCGGCAAACTCCGGCCGGCGGTCGCTGTTGCCGCTTCCATAGGACAGGGCGCGAACGGCATAGGGGCCGGGCAGGCCGGGGTTCTGCAGATTGAGCGCCGGGACGGCTGGAATGGCCGGCGGCATAGCCAGATAGGCGTCCGTCCCCGGATGGAACAGAAAGACGGCCACGCCCACCATCGGGACGGCCGCCAGACCCATCAGTGCGTACCGGGTTGCCGGCCGGCTCATCAGCCGCGCGGCGAAGAGGAGCGCTCCCGCCACACTGACGGCCAACACGATCACCTTGCCCGGCAGGGCCAGCGTGGCGTACTTGAAGAGTGATTCCGGCCACAGCACGTCGCCGAAGACCATGAGCAGAATGCCAACCAGCCGACCGAGCATCGGCGCGGGGATGGCCTGGAGGTAGGCGTTGGCGCGACCCAGCCGGAGGCGCGGCAAGGCGAAATTGAATAGCTTCCAGAGCAGGGTGGCGATCCCATCGAACAGGGCGACGAAGAGGAAACTCGCCAGCGCCAGCGCGGCGAAGTCGAGCGCCGGCCCCAGCCCCCATTGGGTCGTGACGCCATAGATACCCTGTACCAGGACGATCGCTGCCCAGCCGAATAGCGTGAAACCGCGGCCGAGCGCCAGAAGCAGCGGCGGTAAGATGGGCGTCCTGGAGCGACTCTCCGGCGACGATTGGGCTTGTTCGGGCAGCGGCTCGGCAATGGTGTTCATCGATCCTTCCTCAACAGTCAGACTTTGCCGACCAGCATAGCCAGAGAGAAGGCCCGCTGTCGCCTATCGAAAGTTACGTATCGCCATGCCGCGCCGGTGGCTCAACCGTCTGTGGCCGTGGCGCTCGACAAGGCCCGTTCCACCCACCACACGCTGCCGGACAGCATGTCGGCCAGTGCACTTCCTTGTGTTCCCTACCGTTCCCACAGGCAATATGAGACGTTTAGCGGAGAAGCTCCCGCCACAACTGAAGATATTGTACGATGGATTCTCAGAGAGCGTCAGTGGTTTAGCCGCGGGCTTGGGTTATGCAGCTCGATGCAGACACAGAGGCGACGGCGTTTGCCAAACGGGCGATCCTCTGCTACCATAACTGATTGCTTTAGAGATCATTCCGCAGTTGCGGCCGGATGAGGTGTTACCCTGGGCCGTCGTTGCGATTCTTACACCGAGGAGTCTGAGTTCGATGAAAGTGCTGCTGAAAGAAGATGTTGACAATCTCGGCTACGCCGGCGAAGTACACACCGTGGCCGATGGCTTTGGGCGAAACTTCCTGCTGCCCAAGGGGTTGGCCGTCAAGGCCACGCCCAATGTTATGAAGCAGGCCGAGGCGTGGCGCAAGCGCGCTGAGGCGCACCGCGCCGAAATGCGGGCCGAGCATGACCTGTTGTCCGAGAAGATTCGCGCCGTGAGCCTGACCTTCACCGCGCGCGCGGGCGACAACGGCAAGCTCTACGGTTCGATCACGACGGCTCAGATCGCCGACAAGCTCAACGAGAAGTTGGGCACGGAGATCGACCGCCGCAAAGTCGGCGCCGAGCCGCTGCGCCAGCTGGGCGAACACCACGTCCCCGTTCGTCTGAGCGCCGATCACCATCCGGAGTTCCTGGTCGTCGTCCTGCAAGAGGGCGCGCCCGCTACCGCCCCGGCCCAGCCAGCCGCCCCGGTAGTCGAAGTGGAAATGGACGAGGAAGAAGCGCTCGAAGCGGAAATCGAAGCCGAAGCCTGACAGCGGCCCCGCCGCTGACCGGTCGCGGCCGTAAGGCCCGCCGGAAGGAACGATCGACGCCGCCATGGACGAGATCGGCCACATCTTGCGCGAAGCCCGCGAAAACCGGGGGCTGACGCTCGAAGACGCCCAGGCCCACACCCGGATTAACGCCCGCTATCTGACCGCGCTCGAAAACGGCCAGTACAGCGCTCTGCCGACGCCGGTGCATGCGCGCGGCTTCTTGCGCAACTATGCCCGCTTCCTGGGCCTCGATCCGCAGCCGCTGCTGGATCGCTATCTGACCGGTCAGGGTCAGGACGTGCCCCTGACGCCGCCGTCCGTCCAGGAGATTACACCCGAGACGCCGTTGGCTGAACGCCAGGATCAGCCCTTCTTTGACCCGGTCAACATGGAGGTCAGCGGCAAGGGGTTCAGCGCCGCCGGCGGCAGTTCGGGCAGCATGCTCCAGATCGTCATCATCGTCGCCCTGGTCGTGGCCCTGGCGCTCATCGCCAACCGCTTCATCCCTATCCTGTTCGGCAACGATGGCAGCAACGCGGTGCAGGAGATCTCCTCGGCCGTTCAGGACGTCGTCGCTGACATCACCAACGCCACACCCACGCCGACGCCCACGACTGCGCCCCCGTCCGAAGACGAGGAGGCGGCCGGCGGGTCGACCATCGTGCTTGACGGGACGGAGCAACCCATCGTGGATACCAGCCGCAACAACCCGGGCGCGGCTGGGGCCACGCCGACGCCCACCCGACCGCCGCTGCCGGCGACGCTGGACGAGATCCGGCTCAAGGTGGACATTCTGGAGCGGACGTGGATGGAAGTAACGATCGACGGCAGCGTGGTCTTCAGCGGCATCGCCAAAACCAACGACGCCTTTGAGTGGACGGCGCAAAACGAGGCCAAGATCGTCACCGGTAACGCTGTCGGCGTCTTCGTCACGATCAACGACGTGGCCCTGGGTCGTCTCGGCGGCCGGGGCGAACGCTACGAAGAAGTGTGGCGTACGACGCAATGAGCAAAGCCAAGCAGAAGAAGCAGTTCTTCCTCCTCAGCCTGGGGTGCAGCAAGAACACGGTTGACTCCAACAGCATGGCCGACCTTCTCCTGAGGGCCGGCTTTTCTGCGACGGACGACCCCGACGACGCCGGCGTGCTGATCGTCAACACGTGCGGCTTCATCGAGAGCGCCCGTCAGGAGTCTATCGGCGCGCTGCGCGAACTGGCCGCACTCAAGGGGCCGAACCAGTTGCTCATCGCCGCCGGCTGCATGGCCCAGCGCTATGGCGATGAGGTGGTGGCCTGGACGCCGGGCATCGATGGCGTCATCGGCACGCGCCGCTGGATGGATATCGTGCCCTTCGTGCGCGAACTGCGCCGCCGCAAGCACCCGGAACCGCTCTACCACCTGCCAGATGAGGCCCAGACCGTCGGCCGCGATGAGCGGGGCGTGCTACGCGCTGCCGTTCAGGGGGCCAGCGCTTACCTGAAGATCGCCGACGGCTGCCGCCGCCCCTGCGCCTTCTGCGCCATCCCGCAGATCAAGGGCACGCACGTCAGCCGGCCGCCGGAGGCTATCGTCGCTGAGGCCGTCCGACTGCAAGAAGCGGGCATCCGCGAGTTGATCATCATCGCTCAGGACACCACCGACTACGGCCACGACCTGGGCCTGAAGAACGGCCTGTCGCTGCTGCTGAAGCAGATCGCCACGGCCGCGCCTGACATCCCCTGGATTCGCCTGATGTACGCCTACCCCGGCTACGTCACCGACGAACTGATCGAAACGATGGCGACTACGCCGCAGATCGTGCCCTACCTGGACATCCCCTTGCAGCACGGCCACCGCGAGACCCTGAAGCGCATGCGCCGGCCGGCCAACATCGAGTGGGTCTATGGCACGGTCGAGAAGCTGCGCGCCGCCATGCCCGACATCGCCATCCGCACCACCTTCATCGTCGGCTACCCCGGCGAGACGGATGAGGAGTTTGAGGGGCTGAAGGCATTCGTGCGCGACCTGCGCTTCGACCGGGTGGGCGCGTTCACTTACTCCTACGAAGCCTCCACCCCGTCGGCCACCGTCTCCTGGCAAGTGGAGGAGGCGGTCAAGGCGGCGCGGCAGGAGGAGTTGATGGCCCTGCAACAGCCCATCTCCCTGGCGCGCAATCAGGCGCTCGTTGGCCGCGTCCTGCCCGTGCTCATCGAGGGCCACGGCGACAACCTGACCGTCGGCCGGACGTATCGCGACGCGCCGGAGATTGATGGGCTGGTGCTCATCCCCGGCGAGCTGCCGCTAGGCGAGATCGTCCCCATCCGCATCGACGGGGCCATGACCTACGACCTGACCGGCGCGTCCGTCTTCGACGATGGCCTAATAAATCATCCGCAGATTACGCAGATTTCGCAGCTTCTCTCTTAAATCTGCGTGATCTGCGGATTCTTATCTCTTACTATGCGCGAGCGGCTGGAGTGGATCATCCTTATCGTCCTGGTCACGCTGCTCGGCGCGGGCTGGATCTACCTGTCGCGCGAGACCACTGTGGCGGGGCAGCCCATCGTCCTGGCCACCGCGCCCCACGTCGGCAACCTCGGCCCCGATTTCAGCCTGACCACCCTCTCCGGCGAGACGATGACGCTGAGCGACTTCACCGCTGGCGGCACGCCCGTCGTGCTCAACTTCTGGGCGACGTGGTGTCCGCCCTGCCGGGTGGAGATGCCCCACTTCGAGGAAGCGCATCACCTCTACGAGGGCGAGGTCGCCATCCTGGGGGTCAACCAGGCGGAGTCGGCCGAGACCATCGCCGGCTATGCCCGCGACCACGGCCTGACCTATCCTTTGCTTATCGACGACGATATGAAGGTCAACAACCTCTACGGCATCCTCAACCTGCCGACGACCATCTTCATCGACCACAACGGCATCGTCCGCGAAGTGCTGATCGGCTCGATCAGCCAGGCGGTGCTGGAGGATCGGATTGAGGCGCTGCTCAAACAGTGAACAGTAAGCGGTGAGCCGTAAGCAGTTCTCGGAACCGGCGACTGACTCACTGAATACTGCACACTTTTTACTGCTTACTGCTCACTGCTTACTGCCATGCTCCCCACCCTCCCCCTCGGTCCCCTCGCCCTGCCCACTGCCCCACTGGTCTACATCCTCGGCGTCTGGCTGGCGCTTTTCGCGGTGGATCGGGCAGCGCGGCGATTGGGACTCGACCCTGAGACGCATTATGCCCTGGCCGCGGCCGGCCTGCTGGGCGGCTTCCTTGGCGCGCGGCTGGTGTTCATCCTGCTGCACTGGTCATCCTACGACAACCTGCTGGGGATCCTCTGGCCGCTCAACAGCGGCTACAATACCTTGGGTGGCCTCCTCATCGGCGCGGCGGCGGCCTTCTTCTACGGTCGCTGGCGTCGTCTGCCGCTCTGGCCAACGCTCGACGTGCTGGCCCCAGGGCTGCTCGTCTTCCTCATCGCCGTCAGTCTGGCCGACTTCCTGGGCGGGCCGGGCTATGGCTCGCTGACGGGCGTGCCGTGGGGTGTCACCCAGTTCGGGGTGCGGCGGCATGCGGTGCAGTTATACGAGGCGCTAGTAGGGCTGGCGGCGCTGGGGGCGTGGTGGACGGCCACCTCAGACCTGACCGGCTTCGGAAAGCCTGTCAGGTCTCAGGATGCGGGCCGGCCATTTCTGTGGGCAGTCATCGTCTATGCCGGGGGGCGGCTGCTGGTGGACGCCTACCGCGAGAACGCGCCGCTCATGGCCGGGGGATTGCACGTGGTACAGATGGTGGCGTTGGGGGTGCTGATACTAGGGCTAATCGCGTTGGCTAGAATACCAAGAGAACAAATGGATCCAAGCTCCTAACTTGGTCCAGCCTGGACTGGTTGGTCGCCCTCAATTGAAGAGCGAGCTCAAAACGGGATGTCATCTCCTCGTTGCTTAATACGGCTTCTGTCGCCCAGTCAACCCAGGCTATCACGCTCTCAGCAAGCTAACGCCGTCCAAACGGCCAATTTGTCCACCCAGGACCAGTTACCTGATTAACTACTCTAAGGCAATTCTGTATAAGCTCTTCATAAGCATCGAGTTCGAGAGCACAGTGAACGCGGAAGTCACTATCGGCCCATTCTGTTCCAGCAACGTTATGCAACTCAGCATCTGGCAATGAGTAGCTTTGCGACGTATCAAGAGTGATGAGTGCTGCCAAGCCGCTAATCAGCAAAGATCCTATTTTGTACTCTGTAAGCTACTATATTGGTACACTACGTTTCTGTTATAATGGCATCATGGTTCTTGACCGTATTACTATAGACCCCGCGCGACTGAACGGCCAGCCTTGTATCCGAGATCTACGGCTTACGGTTCGGCGCGTCCTGGAGTCATTGGCGCTTTATCCGGACCGGGCGGAGTTGCATCGCGAGTACCCGGAACTGGAAGACGAAGACATTCGCCAAGCGCTGGCATATGCGGCAGCCAATCTAGAAGACAGCATCGTCGCCTTCTCTTATAAAGCTGCTGCTTGATCAAGGACTCCCCCGTTCGGCCGCCTCTCTACTTCGCGCCGCTGAGATTGATGCCGTTCATACTGGAGAGATCGGCCTAGCCACAGCGGACGACGCAATCCTTCTTGAACTGGCTCGCCGTGAAGGGCGTGTTGTTGTTACTCTGGATGCCGACTTTCACGCAATACTGGCCTTATCAGGCGCTACCGCTCCATCCGTGGTGCGCATACGAATCGAAGGTCTGAGGGCTGAGCCGCTTGCAAGGCTAATCCAAGTGCTCCTAACCGAACGCAAGGTCGAACTCGAGCGTGGCGCTCTCTTAACCGTTCAGCCGAGGAGAGTACGTATTCGTTATCTCCCACTCGTGCGAACTGGATAGTTCGTACACAATTCCTAGCTTCTGATCCCACACAACATCTGCCGTATCTCCCCCAAATGATGCGCCGTGTGCACGACGATCGCCATCGCCCCACCAATACGGTTGTCGTCGTCCCACGAATCGAACCCCTCCATCACCCCGCGGACGCGGGTATAGCTCTCCCGTAGCTCCCACTTCAGCCGCGCCCACTCCTCCTCCGTCACCGCGCCGACTTGCCAGCTCGACGGCCAATCGGCCCGCTCCGTCGCCGTGCGCAGCATGTACTTCTCCAGCACGTCCAGGTAGAAGCGGACGTGATTGACCTGCGCCGCCAGCGTGGCGCAGCGCCCGCTCGTGGCCCGCGACGCTTCCTCGGCGGTGATGCCGGCCAGCGTCTCGAACAGGGACGTGCCCTTGTCCAGGAAGATGCCGTAGACGCTTTCAAATGCTTCGGTCAGGAGGGCGTAGAGGTTCGTGGTAAACAACTCAGTGGATATGGTTTGAGCCATCGTATTCCTCTCATTAGCTCAGACCTGACAGGTGGGCGGCCAAGAGCACTCTCGTGGGAATGATACTTTTGGCCGCCCACCTGTCAGGTCTTCTGTCGCCGTGACAACAAGATAGTTAGCGACTATCATATCACATCAATTGGGCTGGCAGCAGGGCGCGTTTCTCGGCGCAGGAGGGAACGCATGAGCCGGTGGCAGGACAGACTCAGAACGCTTCTGGATGTTCATCCAGGTGAAGGCCAACTGGTCGGCCTGGTGCTAGCCTACGCCATCTTGCTCTATGCCTCCAACGTGCTGGCGCGGACGGCCAGCTATGCCCTGTTCCTGACGACGTTTGACGCGGCGACCCTGTCGTTCGCTTACGTCGGGATTAGCATCGCCGCCCCGCTGGCAGCGGCCGTTTACCTGCGGCTCAATCAGCGCCACGCCTTATCCACCGTCCTGGTCGCGGTGCATGTCTTCTTGCTGGTCACTCTGGCCGTCTATGCGCTGGCCTTGAATGTCAGGCCGGCCCCCTGGCTCCTGTTCAGTCTGCCCATCTACTTCGGTGTCAACAACAGCCTGGCCATCTCGTCATTCTGGAATCTGCTAGGTCGAATCTACAACTTGCAGCAGGGCAAACGGCTCTTCGGTTTGCTCAGTTCGGGCGAGCACATCGCGACGATTGCGGCCGGGTTCATTGCGCCGCTGCTGATCACCGCGGTGGGCACATCCAATCTCCTGTGGATAGCGGCCGTGCTGATGGCGCTCACCCTGGCCGTGCTCATGGTCATCTTTCGCCGCAATGCTGAGAAACTGAGCGACGCCGAATCCGAAACGGCCGATGAGCCTCGCCAGCCGATCAGCAGCCTCTTTGCCAGCCGCTACGTCCGCCTCATCGTCGCCCTGTTTGCGCTATTCATCGTGGGCGCCTACTTTGTGGACAATCTCTTCTATGACCAGGCCGAGTTACGCTATGCCAATGAGGGCGAGTTGGCCGGTTTCCTGGCTCTCTTCTCCGGCGTGTATGGAGCCTTGAGCCTGTTCGTCCAGATTTTCGTGGCCGGCCGGGTGCTCACGCGGTTTGGCGTGCGCGCCATGCTCATGGCGACGCCGTTGGGCCTACTGGTCTTTATGGTACCGTTTGCCCTGATGGGCGCACTCAATGTCTCGACGGCGGCGCTCTTCTGGCTGATCGTCATTGCCGCCATGTACCGCTCCGTCCTGGATGCCGTGGACAGCGCGGCCGTGAACGTGATGTACCAGCCCCTCCCCTCGCACCAGCGCACCCAGGCCCAAACGGTCGTGACCGGCATTGTCTACCCCCTGTCCATCGGCGTCGCCGGACTCCTGCTGTTGTTCCTCACGGAGGTATTGGGGTTCCCATCCATGGCGTGGGCCTACCTCTTGCTGGCGATTCTGGTGGTCTGGCTGTGGACGGCGGTGAAGCTGGGGCGCGCCTACCCGCGACAGCTTCAGCAGGCATTGAGGCAACGAATGTTCCGCGGCGGGCGGAGCTTACATCTAGACGAATTGAGCCTGGATGTGGTGCGACAAGGGCTTACCAGCCCGCACGTCGGCGTCGTCCTGTACGCCCTGGATACGTTGGCCGCGACAAACCCCGAGGAGATGGGCGAGGTCTTACCAGAGCTATTGGAGCATCCACGGCCGGAAATCAGGCAGGAAGCGCTGCGCCGCATGGAAGGGCTGGGATTGGTGGAGGCGCTGCCGGCCGTTCGCCGGCGCTTGCGCGCGGAAGCGTCACCCGCCGTGCGCGCCACTGCCCTGCGCCTCGTCGCCACCCTGGATGAGGCCGGCGCGATTGATGAGGTTCTGCCCTACCTGGAAGACGAAGATGCTCACGTCCGGCAAGAGGTCATGGTCGGGCTGCTCCGCAACACCGAACACGAGATCTGTGCGGAAGCCTGCCGGCGGTTAATTGCCCTGTCGAGTTCGGCTGAAGCAGCTGATCGGATGCTGGCGGCTCACATCATCGGTCAGAGTGGCAATCCCGAGTGGCGAGAGCTACTGAAAACGCTACTTGGGGATGCCGACGTCCACGTGCGCCGGGCAGCCCTGACGGCGGCCGGTCACGCGGCGTATGCGCCGTCGTGGCCGTCGGTGATAGCCGCCCTGGCCGCGCGCGAGACGCGCCGCGCGGCGGCCGCGGCCTTGGTGAAAGGCGGCGAAGCAGTCATGCCGTCCATCCAGTCGGCCTTCGACCGGCCCGATCAGGATGCTGAAGTGCGGCGTCAACTGGCGCACATCAGCGGGCGCATCGGCGGGGAGGCGAGCGCCACTTTCCTGCGCGACCACCTCCATGATCGCGACGATGGCGTGCGGGCCGAAGTGCTGGCCGCTCTCTTCCAATGCGATTACCACGTGGCAGCCAGGCAACAAACGCCTATCCTGAAGCAAATAACGTATGAGGCTGAACAGGCGGCAAAAGTCGTCGCGATTCTGGCGGACTTGCAGAAGGGCGACGACCCGGAAGACCAATACGTGCTGCTGAGTGCGCTGAAAGATCAATTGACGCGCTTCAAGGAAAATATCATCTACCTGCTGTCATTCGTCTACGCTCCTCAGACCATCATGCGGGCCTGGGAAGCATTGCGGCCGTCGGCTCAGGCAGATGAAGAGCAGCGCGCCTATGCCCTGGAAGCGCTGGACGTCACCCTGTCCAAGGAGATTAAAACCTTTCTCTTGCCGCTTATGGGCGATCTGGCGCTGCCAGCTCAACGGGATCGGCTGAACGGGGTTTTTCCACAACCCACCCGGTCGCCGAACCAACGCCTGGCAGCGCTGCTGGATAGCCCCACCCTCGCCCTGCAATTGAGCGCTGCCTATCGTGTGGGGCAACTGGGGCTAAGCGATGAAGCTGTCCGGCGCGATCTATCAAAACTGGCGCTGGCCGCACCAGGGCCATTGGCGAGGGAGGCGGCCAGCTGGGCTTTATCTCGCCTTGAGGTGGAAGCGGTTGACCGTCAACTGGCCGAGGCGGGCGATCCCGGTGCAGCCCTCGTGTCGTCGCAGGTGGAGGCCAGGCGAGACGGCCGCGACGTTTCCCTGCCGGCCATCGCCCGAGTTGACAGCTTGCGGCGGGCGCGCCTCTTTTCCGACTCCACTGTCGAGACGCTGTTGGACGTGGCCGCGCAGATGTCCGAAGTGCATTGTGAAGCGGGCGGGGCGGTGTTCGCCAAAGGGGATGAGGGCGACAGCATGTACATGGTGGTCACGGGCGTGGTTCGCATTCACGACGGGCAGCGAACACTGAACGATTTGGGGGCGACCGACGTCTTTGGAGAGATGGCTTTGCTGGAGTCGGCGCCGCGCCTGGCTTCGGCCACGGCTGTGGAGGCCACTCACCTGCTGCGCCTCGATCGCGATACCTTTCACGAACTACTGAGTATCAGCCCCGACATCAGCCGCGGCGTGATTCGCGTCCTCTCCCACTTTCTGCGCGCGTCGGTGCGCGCCATCGACCTACACCCGGCGGCCCAGGATGAATCGCCGGACGCCATGACTGAGCTTCAGGATGCGCAAGCGTATCAGACCGCGCCCCTGACGCCTGTCGAGGGCATGTTGTTGTTAAAGCGCGTGGAGATGTTCAGGCAACTGCCGGATGAACTGCTGACCGAACTGGTCTTTTTGCTGAAAGAAGTGGTCGTCGCCAAGGGCGAAACGGTATTCGAGATCGGCGCGCCGGGCGACGCCCTGTTTGTCGTCGCCAGAGGCAAGGTGCGGGTACACACGCCGAGCCGCACCCTCAACTATCTGGAAGAGGGCATGGTCTTTGGCGAAATGGCCTTGCTGGACCCGGAACCGCGTATGGCATCGGTGACAGCCGTCGCGCCCACCCGCCTCCTGCGACTCGATCAGGCGTCATTCAACGAACTGCTGGAAGATCGCGCCGAACTGGCGGAAGGAATCATTCATAATCTATCCGGCCACCTGCGAAACCGCGCTCGCGACCTGACGGAGTTGCAGAGCCGTTAGGCGGATTCCGCCCATTCTAGTGGAGAAAGCAAGTAAGAGGAACACAGAGAGACACAGAGATCGCACAGAGTTCCACAGAGAAGAATGCTGTCTTTCCCTCTGTGGGACTCTGTGTGACCTCTGTGTTCCTCTTATCTGTTTTCTCTATAAGTCTCAGCGACAGGGAACGAAATCTGCGCCAACAGATCCGCCATGAGTTGATCGGCCGCTTCAACCGAGTCGCCATAGACGACGAGTTCCCCCAGCCAGTCGGGAACGCCCTTGTCCGGTCCGAGCACGTACTGTCCCGCTTTCACAAATGTCTTGGCCAGCAGGACGTGAGGATGGTCGGCCACCGGCTGGAGAAAGTCAGCGTGCAGGACGATTCCGGAGCGGGAGCAAGGCAGGTCGGAAGACGCCAGATAGGTTCGCGGCGCGGGAGCCTTGTTGGGCTGGATGGGCGCGCCCAGGCGTGTCAACAAGTACTGCTCGGCCAAGTCTACCCCCCACACCAGCCGGTGGAAATGGTAAATTGAGCCGCCGCCGATGCGCGCGTTGACCTCGATGAGGCGCGGCCCTTCGCTCGTGTATTTCACTTCAACGTGAAACGCCCCGTCAGTGAAGCCTATCACCTTCAGTACCTCAGTGGTGAAGGCGATCATCTCGGTCTGTTTCTCCTCCGAAAATGGCGGAGGCACCCGGGAGCCGACCTCTTTGAGATAGGGCTGCGGCAGGTCGTGGACGACGGAGGCGTAGGCAACTTCTCCGCCCGACAATAGGCAATCTACGTCGAACTCGTCGCCATCGAGGAACTGCTCCAGTGTCATATCGAAGCCGTTGGCCCAAATCATCTCTTGCTCGTCGTCGCTGTGGACGCCCGACGTCTTGAGATGTTCGTGCACGGCCTCCATCGTCTGGTGATACCGTTGGCTCAGCTCGGCCTCATCGTTCACACGGTAGGTGGAAATAGAAGCGGCTCCTGAAACCGGCTTGAGGACCGCGGGAAAGCAGACGTGGTCGGCGGCTGGGGCCAGATCGTCCGATGAGCGGATGCGGAAGTAGCGAGGCGAGGGGATACCGGCCTCGATGCAGACTTCGCGCGTCAGGGTCTTGTCGCGACAGTAAGCCACGGAGAGAAACGGGTGTCCCGGCAATCCAAGCCCCTGCGCCAGGAGAGCGGTCAGCGGCCCGGCAAACTCCTCGAAAGTTGCCACGCCGTCAAAACGCAGGCCGCTTTGCCGGACGGCCTGATAAGCCCTATCGGCCAGGGTGTTCGCGGGTTGCAGGTCAACTTCAATGAACTGCTCGAACAGCCCTTCCTGAACGGCCGATTGCGTCCAATGTCCAGGCCCGTCCAATACGACCAACTTCACGCCCAGTTGCCGCGCTCGTTCGTACATGGGCCGCTTGCCGGGATAGCTGCCCATCACGATCAGGATGCGCTTGTCTCGCAATAGGGCCAACTGCTGGGCTTCGGCTGCGGTGGGGAGCAAGGGCTGTAGTTCGCGCATGGAGGCCACGGGGTCACTTCTCCTCAACAAAGCTCTGGAAAGCGTCGATGGCCGCTTGCCGATCGTCGAAGATATCGAAAATCATCTCGAAGCCCGACAATTGAAGCGTACGGGCCACGGCTCTGGAAGGGTTTAACAGTTTTAGATAGGGCGATTTGAAGCTGCCGACCATTGGCGCGGAGCCGCTGTCACCTCCGGCCTCCCCCGCCGATTCGCGCCGCAGCATGCTGTCGATTTGATGTAACGCCCGCAGCCCGGCGCTGCCCATGTGTCTGACGCCGGCCAGATCGAGGAGCAGCCAACGCGTCCCGGCCCGGCATGCCTCGGCCGCGCTGTCTTGCAAGCTG
>NZ_JAYRVJ010000183.1:0-1759 GCF_041918635.1 Promineifilum sp. (SeqCode) | reverse complement strand
GATATCGCGCCGCTGCTCCGGGGCGACGTAGCGCCCCGTCAGCAGGGCGGCGCGGCCGGTAGTCACGGTCATTTTGTAGCCGGGCAGTCGGGCCAGGTCGAAGTCGCCGACCTTGGCCCGCCCCTCGCGCGTCAGGTAGATCGCATCGGGCGACAGGCTGCGGTGGATGAACCCCTTGCCGTGGCAGAACGCCAGGGCCGAGGCCACGTCGCGCAAGACGACCCGGCGGCGCTCGGCGGGCAGCGGCCCCCGCGCCAGCGCGGCGGCCAGCGTGTCGAGGCCGGTATGCTCCAGGACGAGAAAGTAGTTGTTGTTGGAACGGAGGTCGCGCTCGAAAATGATCGGCTTGACCAGGTTTTCATGGTCGCCGGCCGCGTGCAGGGCCATCAGTTCGCGCTTGAAGCGCTCGACCGCCCGCATCAGCGACGGGACGCCGGTGAAGCTCTCCAGCCGGTACGCCTTGATGCGCACGTGGCGGCTGTGCAGCTCCACGTCGTAGCCGTTTAGCTCGACGTAGTAGGGGTGGGTGCGCCCTTGGGACGTGACCTGGAAGTTGGCGATCTGGAGGGGGCGCGGCTGGTCGTGATGGGGGGCCAGCACGTCGCAGGCACGCTTCATGTCGTCCGGCCGGAGGCGGGGCGAGTCGGGGTAAACGTGGTCGCGCCCGCGAATGGCGCGGATCAGCCCGTCGTCAGCCATCCCGAACTCGCGGTTCATGAACGGATAGTTGCCGGGCCGGCTCACTTTCAGAAGCCCGCGCACCAACAGCACAAGGCCGATAGTCCGGAAACGGCCCAGATTCGAGGACTCACGCTTCAGATAGCCTTTCAAAATGCGCGCGTGCGATTCGGCCTCTTGTGACGGGTTCGGCCGGCTGCCGCTGGGCGTCTCCCAGGCATCGATCCCGGCGACCAGCGCGCCGGCCCAGTTTTTGACCTCCACGTCGTAGATACCGTTTTGGTTGATGACGACGAAGTCCATCTCGCACAGCTGGTTGTTGTGGTCGCGCACGTAGACGTTGCTGAGGATGTAGCCCTCGTCGTCGTGCAGCTTTTCCTCCAGGAAGCGCCGGGCGGTGTTCTCGCCGTCGTCGGGGGGGAGGAAGGTAGCGCCGGGAATGAATTTCATAAGCGGCTCCTCGCGCCTAATTGGGCGGCGGTAGATAGATGCGAACGTGGCAGCCGTGGTTTTGGCCGTCGGCGCCAATCGGCAGATGGTTACTGTCCAGACCAATGACCCGCAACTGAATGATGTACCACCCTCCGCCAAACGTGTCTTGCTCTGGCTCAAATGACCACCGGTAGAGCAAACCGCCGACGACGGGGATAGTAAAGTGGGCCTTGGGATGGAAATAGCCGTCGGGCGCGGTCAGGCCGATCTCGTACTGCCGGAAGTTGGGGTCGGCGGCCCAGCCGTGAATCTCCAACGTCTCGCGGTCGGCGCCCATGCTGGTCCCATCGGCCGGCGCCACGATCTGCTGGATGCCATCTACACAGGTGTTCGGCGGCATCGTCGGCGTGGGCGGCGGCGGCGTGGTGGGCGGCCGGGGGACGTTGGTGGCGGTGGGCGTGGCCGTGGCGGTGGGCGTCGCCGTGGGCGTGGGCGTGTCGGTGGCTGCGGTTGTGGCCGTCGTGGTGGCGGCGGCGGTCGCCGTGGCCGTCGGGCTGAGGGTCGCGGTCGGGGTAAACGTGGGCGTCGGCATGGGGGGATCGATGGGATCGGCCGGCGTTTTTGACGGCGTGGGCGCTTCCTCGGTCGG
>NZ_JAYRVJ010000182.1:0-3305 GCF_041918635.1 Promineifilum sp. (SeqCode) | reverse complement strand
GGCGCTGGCCCTGTCGCTGCAACGGCTGGGCGTGCCCATCCATTACCGGCTGCGCGGCCCGGCCACGGCCGAAGGGGGCGACCTGCTCTGGCTGGACGAGCGGACGCTGTGCGTCGGCCTCGGCTTTCGCACCAACGCCGCCGGCTATGCCCAGTTGGGCGAGGCGCTGGCGGGGTCAGGCGTCGAACTGGTTCCGGTGCAACTGCCCTACTTCGAGGGGCCGGAGGCGTGCCTGCACCTGATGTCGCTCATCAGCCTGGTCGATGTCGATCTGGCGGTGGTTTACCGGCCGCTGCTGCCCGTGCCCTTCTTCCAGTTGTTAGAGGCCCGCGGCGTCCGGCTCATTGACGTGCCGGGTGAGGAGTTCGCCACGATGGGTACGAACGTGCTGGCCCTCGGCCCGCGCCGCTGCCTCATCCTCGATCACAACTTGCAGACCGCCCGGCAGCTAGAGGAAGCCGGTTGCACCGTATTGCGCTATCGGGGCGACGAGATGTCGTTGAAGGCCGAGGGCGGGCCAACCTGCCTGACGCGGCCGATTCTAAGAGGGTAATCCGCAGATTAGGCAGATTGGGCAGATTTGAAGAAAAGAGGCTCACGCAAAGCACGCTAAGCTCGCCAAGAACGCCAAGAAGAAAGAGGGATTTCTTAGCGTTCTTGACGTTCTTTGCGAACTTTGCGTGAGCCTCTTTTTGGATACTGGAGATCATCATGCCAAGAATCAGAGAGCTTGGAATCTGCCGGAGCGCGCTGCCGCCGGGGCCGCGCAACGCCATCAGCGACGTAGCCGGCGTCACGGTGGGGCACTACACGCTGATCGCCGGCGAGGGCGTGGCCGATCCCGGCTGGCGGCCGGGTCATGGCCCCTTCCGCACCGGGGTGACCATCATACGACCCCATGGCGGCAACCTGTACGAAGAGAAGGTCGCCGCCGCGGTCCACACCATCAACGGCTTCGGCAAGCCGGCCGGCTTCGAGCAGGTGCGCGAGTTGGGCCTCATCGAGACGCCTGTCGCCCTGACCGGCACGATGAACGTGCCGCGTGTGGCCGACGCACTGATGACGCTGGCCGTCGAGCAGTCGCCCTACATCGGCGTCGGCTTCCCCGACACGGGCTGGCGCGGCTATACCAGCGTCAACCCGGTCGTCGGCGAGACGAGCGACGGCTACCTGAGCGACCTCCAGGCGCGGCCCATCGGTCTGACCGAGGTGCGCGCCGCGCTGGCCGCCGCCTCGGCCGAGGTCGCCGAGGGCGCGGTGGGCGCGGGGACGGGCACGAGTTGCTACGGCTGGAAGGGGGGCATCGGCACGGCGTCGCGTGTCTTGCCGGAGCGGGCCGGCGGCTTCACCGTGGGCGCGCTGGTGCAGAGCAACTTTGGGCGGGCGGAGGAGTTGGTGATCGGCGGGGTGCCGGTGGGGCGATATGTGCGGCCGCCGGATGAAGCGCAGGGGAGCGGGGGAGCAGGGGAGCAGGGGAGCCAGAATGTTCGAGCGATCTCCCCTGGCCCCCAGCTCCCCCGCCCCCCAGCTGAGCCAGGCGGCTCCATCATGATGATCCTGGCCACCGACGCGCCGCTGGACGCGCGGGGGCTGGGGCGGCTGTGCCGGCGGGCGGCGTTCGGGCTGGCCCGCACGGGCAGCACCTGCCACGGCGGCAGCGGTGACTTCGTCATCGCCTTCAGCACGACGAACCGGGTCATAGAAACCGGGTTTCTCGGAAGAAACCCGGTTTCTACGACGCTCTACGAGCAGCCCCTCATGGAGTGGTTCGCCGCGGCCGTGGTGGAGAGCATCGAAGAAGCCATCTACAACAGCCTGCTCATGGCCGAGACGGTCGTCGGCCGTAATGGGCACGTGCGGTATGGGTTGCCGGCGGAAGAGGTGGCGAAGCTGATAGCGCAAAGGCGCTAACGCAAAGATACAGGGACGCCGGGACGCAAAAAAGAGCATTGCGTCCTGGCGTCTTTCGTCCTGGCGTTGGTTCTTAGCAACTTCATATGCACCCTAACGTATACTTCTTGGTATGAGATGGGTTTTGCGTTCCAAGATTCACAAGGCGACCGTAATTGATGCGAACGTCGCCTACGTTGGTAGCATCACGATTGATGAAGAGCTGATCGAGCGCGTCGGGCTATGGCCGGGGGAGAAGGTGCTGGTGGTCAGCAACACCAGCGGCGCGCGGCTGGAGACCTACGTCATCGCCGGCGAACGCGGCTCCGGCGTGATCAACATGAATGGCGCGGCGGCCCACCTGATCAAGGCGGGGGAGGAGATCATCATCATCGGCTTCGAACTGACCGACAAGCCGATCACGCCCCGACAAATTCTTGTGGATAAGAACAACCGGTATGTGCGCGATCTCTAGCAGGATGGTTATCGATAGAACATCGCGCTGAAGGCGCGTTAACAATCGGTTTAACCGGCATGAACTTCAAAATAGCCTGCCTGTCTTGCGTGACAGGCAGGCTATTTTTATAATGAAATTGATAAAATTATTCCCCACCTAGCGCACGAGAACCTTTCGTAATCGCCCTTGGCCTATGAGACGCTTCTCGCGCAAGGGAGCACGCATGATGAAGATCGGTCTCTTTTACGGTTCAAATACGGGCAATACGGAACTCGACGCCGAATTGATCAAGAAAGCGTTCGACAGCCACATCCCGGATGTGATCGATATGTTCAATATCGGCCAGGTTGACGTGCAGCGTATGCAGGAATACGACCGGCTGATCGTCGGCTGTCCAACCTGGAACATCGGCCAGCTACAGGACGACTGGGATCTCAAATTCGACCAACTGGATAAGCTTGACCTGCACGGCAAAAGGGTCGCCATGTTCGCTCCGGGCGACCAGTTCGGCTACCCGGATAACTACTGCGACGCCATGGGCATCATCGGCAAAAAGCTGGAGGAGCGTGGGGCCGAACTGGTCGGCTTCACCGACGCCGGCGACTACGAGTTCAGCCACTCGCTGGCAGTGGAAGACGGCGTCTTTCTGGGATTGGCGCTGGATGATGACAATGAAGGGGAGTTGACCGAAACGCGCATCGCTGACTGGGTTGACCAGTTGTTGATAGACTTTGAGGTAGGCGAGCTGGTCGCCTGAGGATCGCGCGGCGCGGGTGAGCGCGGCTCTTTCTGGCGCGTCGATCATGGGCCGCTATAATCGGCGGTTCATGACCCAGCCGACGCCCTACGTTGACGCCCGCCAACTGACGAAAGTGTACCGGACGCCGGCTGGCGACTTCCCGGCGCTGCGCGGCATCGACATCCAGGTCGAACGGGGCGAGTTCATCGCCGTCATCGG
>NZ_JAYRVJ010000181.1:0-20598 GCF_041918635.1 Promineifilum sp. (SeqCode) | reverse complement strand
GCCACGACCAGCACGACCAGGATCACCACGTCGCGCGTCTGCGCCCCGGCGACAAGAATTTGCCACTTGGACATAAAGCCCACCAACGGCGGCAGCCCGCCCAGACCGAGCACGGCCAGGCTGAGCACGAATGCGATGAGCGGGTAGCGCCGGGCCGCGCCGTTCAGGTCGTCCACGGTTAGGCTATGACCGGACTCTTGCTCGAGAGCAGGGGCGCGGGGGAGCCGGGAAACAGGGGCGATAGCCGGCTCGGAAGGCTCGCCCAAACGGTGTTGTAGGCCGAACATGAGCGCGCCGACCGCCAGAAAGGCCAGCCCCTTCATCAGGCCGTGGCTCAGCAGGTGGAAGAAGCCGGCCTGCGCGCCCGCGGCGGTTCCCACGTAGAGCGCCACGCCAAGGCCTAGGATCATGTAGCCGACGTGACTGATGCTGGAGAAGGCCAGCAGCCGCTTGACCTGCCGCTGCCGCAGGGCGACCAGGTTGCCGAGCAGCATGTTCAGCGCGCCGAAGCCGATCAGCAGTGCGCCCCAACTCACCGCCGCGCCGGCCAGCGCCGACAGGGCGCGTAACAGCGCGATCAGGCCCGCCTCGATGACGACGGCCGACAGGATGGCGCTGATGCCGCTGGGGGCCTGAGCGTGGGCGTCGGGCAGCCAGGTGTGCAGGGGCACGAGGGCGATCTTGACGCCGAAGCCGATGACGAACAGTACCCCGGCCAGTAGCCACAGGTTGGTTGTGCCGGGCTGGCTGATAACCTGCGCTACTTCCAGCACGTCCAGCGTCCCGGTCGAGAGCAGCACCAGGGCGATGCCCAACAGGATGAAGACGGAGCCGGTCGAACTCTGGACGAGGTACTTGATGCCCGCTTCCAGCGAGAGGCGGTCGTGGATGTAGAAGACGACCAGCGGATAGGACGTGATCGCCATCGCCTCGAACCATAGCCACAAGTTGAACAGGTCGCCGGCGCTGCCCAGACCAATGATCGCGCCGCAGAGCAGCACGAGCAGGGCGTAGTGCTTCTCGCCGCCCTCGCTCCGGCCGATGTAGGGGCCGGAGTAAAGCAGGACGACCGTGATCAGTGTCAGCACCAGCGCGGCCAGCAACAGGCTCAGGCCGTCGAAGCGCATGGTCACCGCGCCCAGCGTCCAGGTCGCGCGGGAGACGAGTTCGGGCGTCCCGGTAGTGTAGAAGGCGTCGAGCGCCCGGCCGAAGCCGAACCAGGCCACGGCAATGCACAGCAGGCTCAGCCAGCGGGCCAGGTTGCGCCGGCCGCCGGTAAGGATGTCCACGCGGCCGATGATGTAGATGAACGGCGCGGACAGGATGAGCCACAAAATAAGCCAGACAAAGGGTGGAAGGGCCATGTCACCGAACCCCCAGTAGAATGACCAGCAACGCCAACAGTCCCACAATAATGCCGACGACGTTCCAGGTGAGCTGGCCGGTCTGCGTCTTTTGCAGGAGGGTGGCTGAGCCGCGCGTTACCCCGACGACGGCCTGGGCCGCGCCGTTGAAAACCTCATCAATGCCCTCCATGGCCCGCGACCACCACGAACCACGCGCCTCTCGTTTGGAGCGGGCCGTCCACCACCAGGCGATGATGCCCAGGGCCGTGAGGCTGAGCACGACCAGGGTGGAGGGGCTGAACACGGTCTGAACCGAGATCAGACTCTCGACGGCGCGCTCCGGCAGGACGTGCTCGGCGTGGAAGGGCAGCGTGCCCTGCATCCAGCGCGCGAACGGCTCGGCCAGCAGCCAGGCCGCCAGCACGCCCAGCGCCAACAGCGCCAGCGGGATGGTCATGAAGGGCGACACGTGGCCGTGGTGCGCTTCGTGCGCCGCGGGCGACGGGGCCGGCACCGGGGGCGCGAAGAAAACGAGCCAGCACATGCGCGTGGCGTAGAAAGCAGTGATGCCCGCGCCCAACGCCAGGAGGGCGTAGACGACTAGCGGGCCATGCTCCAACGCCGTTTCCAGCAGCAGTTCCTTGCTCCAAAAGCCGTTGAAGAAGGGCAAACCCACCAGCGCCGCCGCGCCGATCAGGAAGGGCACGGCTACCTGGGGCATGCGCCGCCCCAGTCCGCCCATCCGGCGCATGTCGCGCGTGCCCACCGTGTGGATAATGGCTCCCGCGCCGAGGAAGAGCAGCGCCTTGAACAGGGCGTGGCTGAACAGGTAGAACTGGCTCTCGAAGATCGCCCCCAGCCCCACCCCGGCCACCATATAGCCAAGCTGGCTGACGGTGGAGTAGGCCAGCACCCGCTTCAGGTCATTGCAGGTCGTCGCCAGCAGCGCCGCCAGCAGGGCCGAGACGACGCCGATGACGGTCACGGCGGCCGTCCAGCCGGCCACGCCGGCAAAGGCTGGGTAGAAGCGGGCCAGCAGGTAGACGCCAGCGTTAACCATCGTCGCGGCATGGATGAGGGCGCTGACCGGCGTGGGGGCTTCCATGGCGTCGGGCAACCAGATGTGGAGGGGAGCCTGGGCCGACTTGGCCATGGCCGCCAGCAGGAAACCGAAGGCGACGACGCTCAGCACGCCGGCCGGTACGTCGCCGGCCGCGGCCAGGAGGGTGCTGACCTGCATGTCAGGCAGGTAAGCCGCGGCGACGATGATGCCGATGAGCAGCCCCACGCCGCCCAACTGGGTAATGATCAGCGCCTTAATGCCGGCGGCGACCGCCTTGGGATCGTCGTTATGGAAGGAGATGAGCGCGTAGGAGCAAAACGCAGTGGCTTCCCAGAACAGGAACAGGAAGAGCAGGTTGCCGCTGAACACCAGGCCGCCCATCGCGCCGATGAAGATCAGCACCAGCGCGTAGTAGCGGCCCAACTGCGCCGCCCCGGCCATATAGCCGATCGAGAATATGATGGTCAGGCTGCCCACGACGGTGGCGATGACGGCCAGATAGACGGCCAGACTGTCGGCCACCAGGGTCAGGTCGCCGATGAACGGCCCGAACGGCAGGCGCAGGGCCACGTCGGCTGTGGTCTGCCAGAGGGCTGGGCGCAGTAGGGAGAGTGCGGCGGTCGCGGCGGTCAGACCGGCGACAGAGGCCAGGAGGTGCTGCAATCTGGGTCGCCGGTCGCCGACCAGCCACACCAGCGCCGCGCCAATCCAGGGCGCGCCGATTGTGAGGAGGATAAGAGGCGCCATGTCATTAACCTGTAGGGGTCTACTGATTGAGCCGGGCCAGTTCGGCCGAGTCCAGCGTGCCCGTGGAACGCTTGATCTGCACCACCAGGGCCAGCGCCAGGACGGCGGCGATGGTATCAACGACGATGACGGTCAGGGCGATGCTCTGCGCCAGGTTGAGCCGCCCGACGGCGTCTCCAGCGACGATCAGCGCCAGCAGCGCCGACTTGATCATGATTTGCAGGGCGATAATGACCTTGATGAGGTGGCGGCTGGCGAGCAGTCCGTAAAGGCCTACGCCCAGCAGCAAAACAACCCCGGCCAGCGACCATTGCAGCGCGCTCATGGCTTCACCTCATTGTCTATCTGGCCGGGGGATGGGACGGGCAGGGGAACCATGCGCGCGGATTCCGGGGCAATCCGCCTCGTCTCGCCCAGCAGGCTCAGCACGCCCATGACACCGGAGACCACGATGGCGAGTTGGACGATGGTATCGAGCAGCCGGTTGTCCCAGACCTCGACGATAAAAGGAACCTCGGCCGCCGCGACCTGGCGCACTAGTGGAGCTTGCGGCAGGATGAGCCACAGCAGCGCGCCGACGGCCAGGCCGATGAGCAGCCAGGCGACCGGTCGGGGGAGCAGCGCCCTGGGCATCGTCTCGTCCTCAGCCATGCTGATGGCAAAGGCAAGGAGCACGGTTAGCAAGCCCGCGCCGACACTGAGTTCGATGACGGCGAGTTCGCGCGCGCCGAGGCGGTAGAAGAGGATGGCCACCACGGCGCTGAGCAGGGCGAGCCAAAGCGCGGCCGTGAGGGGTCTGGAGCGGACGGCCAGGATCGCGCAGGCAACAGCGATCAGGAGCAGAAGTACGTGAAGCGACATCAAAGCCACCTCCTATAATCGGACGATATATCCAGCCTGCGCTCTGGAATAGTGACACTTGTCATGCGATTGACATGACAATCATCCTGATTTGTGAAAAATGTCACAAGCCGCGTGGATTCAGCTGTTCAATCTGTACAAATAGGGGTGTCAGGCGGGAGACTCAAATAGCGACAACGCCGCAAGCTTGTTGTCGTTTTCCGGATTGAGGCCCAGGAGGCGGCCGTAGACGAGGACGATACGCTCGGCGATGACGGCCCAGTCAAAGCGTTCGGCATAACGCCGGGCGGCGCGGCCCATCTCTTCGCGGCAATTGACGTTGGTCAGCAACTCATAGATGCGCTCGGCTAGCGCCTCCGGATTGCGCGTCGGCACGTGATAGCCATTCAGACCATCCTGCACCAGATAGGCCAGCCCGCCCACTTCTGAGGCGATCACCGGCCGGCCCATCGCCATCGCTTCCAGCGCGACCATGCCAAAGCTCTCGTAGTGGGAGGGCATGACGACCATCTCGGCCGCCGCGTAGTAATTGGGCAGCACTTCCTGATCCTTCGCGCCCAGAAACATAACGATGTCGTGGCAGTCCAACTCCTGCCGCAACGCCTGTAGGCGGGCCATCTCCGCGTCCGGGCTGTCGCTCCACGGGTCGCCGCCGATGATCGCCACGCAGGTGTTCTCCATGACCGCCGGATAGCGCTGCTTGATGAGCGCCATGGCTTTGATGAGCGTGTCGATGCCCTTCAGCGGCTCGATACGCCCGGCAAACATCACGTTCTTGTCGCCGCAGGGGATGCCGACGCGCCGCTTGGCCTCGGCCCGCTCGATGGGGTGGAAGCGCTCCAGATCGACGCCGGGCGGGATGATGACGATCTTGCTCATGTCCGCGCCGTAGAGCCAGTTCAGTTGGGCCAACTCGGCGGGCGTGGCGGCGATCACCTGATCTACCGCGTCGATGACGTGGCGCTCGCCGTCCAGGCGCTCCTGTGGGGCGCGGTCGGCCGGGTCCTGGCTGATGCGGTTCTTCATGTGGCCGAGCGTGTGGAACATGTGCGCGATCGGCGTGCCGCCCCAGAGCGCCTTCAGCTTCTCGGCTACCAGGCCGGAGAGCCAGTAGTGACTGTGGATGAGGTCATAGCGCAGCCCTTCGGCCTCGGCAAAAGCCGCCACACCGGCGGCGAATTCATCCAGATAGCGGCCGACCTCGGCCACCGGGATGGGCGCCTGCGGCCCGGCCGGAATGTGGATGACGCGGGCGCGCTCGCCCAGATCATGGTTGACCATCGGGACGCAGTCATCCTGCGAGCGCGTGAACACGTCGACGTGCAGGCCCATCCGCCCCAATTCGCGGCTCAGGTCGCGGACGTAGACGTTCATGCCGCCGGTCTTCTTGCCGCCGAGCATCGCCAGAGGACAGGTGTGGACGCTGAGCATGGCAACGCGCAGGCCAGCGGCGAAGCGGATCGTAGGGGGTAATGCTGTCATCGATTCCATTTCGGATCAGGCCGGCCTTTCCAGACGTTGGCGGTAGATGCGTGTGTCCACCGCGCCGAAACGGTACTTGTACACCTCGTCGCCGCGCAGGAAGTCGAATTCCGACCGGCCTGCCTCGATGGCGCGCTCGATAGCCGTCGCCGTCAGCACCACGCCGGGGCTGAGAGCCGCGAAGGCTGTCGGGTCTAGCCCGGAGTTATAGACCCAGATGCGATCGCGGTAGTCAAAGTTAAACAGCGCCGCCGCCCGCCGCCCCTCGACGGCCGTGAAGAGCAGTTGCAGCGTGCCCGCTGCCTGGGCTGCCCGGGCCACCTCGTGGAAGACGGCCCGCCGCCCTTCGTTCAGCCAGTCCCGTTTCTCCAACGTGCTCTTCTGCAGCAGCTCCAGGAAGCTGGCGACCTCGGCGTCGATATCGTCGGTCGGGCCGACAGCGGTTGTCACCACGTCGGCCGCCTCCGCGCGCCGCAGCTTGCGGCTGAGTTCGCGCCGCTGCTTGCTGTCCAGGCTATCGAGATAGGCATCGAACGTATCGGGCAGGGAAATGATGGGGCAAACTTCGACGGGGTCTTCTTCAAAGGAGTAATGACGCTGGCGCGCCAGGGCGGGGAGAATGGTGCGGGTGGGGGACGCCTCCGGGATATTACACAACTCCAGACACCGCCAAAGTGGTGTGTCTACTGCTTCCAAGCAGTCCAGCACCGCGTTCCAGACGTCGGTCGCACCCTTAGCCGGGGCGATCAAGTCCAGATAGTCCGACTCCTCCACGCAGCCGTTGAAGTGAAGCGTGCCGGCGACGTTGAAGAAGCAGCCAATGCCGGCTAGCGCGCCGCCCTCATCTCGAACGGCCACGGTCAGCAGCACGCCATCCGCCGGGTGCAGATGCGTCCACCACGCCCGCTGGTAAGCGAGCGTCTGAAAGGGGGTGTCGGTCATGCCCCGCGCGGCCAGCGCGTCCCACTCATCGGCCAGCGCCGCAAACGCCATCTCGCCCACGTATAGCTCTGTTGTCATCGTCTTACCCGCCGCTTCGCGCACTAAGCCCATGCTGTTGATTATAACCCGCCCCGCCGCCGCACCATATAGGAGTTACGTCAGAAAGAAGATCATATCCGCAGATTTCGCAGATTACGCAGATTTCCGTCTTGGAATCTGCGTAATCCGCGAAATCTGCGGATGATTTCTTTCTTAGGCCACCTCGGACGACCACACCCGGCCGCTCCTGGCAGGGATAATCACCTTGTCGCCGGCGCGTAACCGCTCCCCGGCCGCCAGGCCAACTGGCTCCTCGCCCAGGTCGGGCTTGACGCTGGACGGGACGGTGAATGCCGCGTCCTTGTTGGTGCCGTTGAGCGCTACCACGACGCGCTCATCGCCATAGTGGCGCGCATAGACGGCCAACGCCTTGTCGGCGTGGATGATCTCGAACGTGCCACGCCGTAGCGCCGCCAGGCGGTGGCGCAGGGCGACGAGTCTCTGTACTTCTTCGCGTAGCGACAAGTTCCAACTGTTCTCCTCGTCCCACGGAAACGTCACCCGGCACTCCGGGTCGCGGCCGCCGCAAAGACCGATCTCATCGCCATAGTAAATATTGGGCGCGCCGGGCACGGTCATCTGGCACAGGTAGGCCAGCTTCACCGTCGCCGTGTCCTCGTTAGCCAGCGTCATAATGCGCGGTGTGTCGTGGCTGCCCAGCATGTTGAGTTGGGCGAAGACGATCTCCGGATGGTACATCTTGTTGAAGAGCGTGTTGAGTTCGTCGGCGAAGCTCTTGCCGTCGCGCACCTTGATACGGCCGTAGCCCATCGGGGTGGTGCGGCTCTGGTCGAGTTTCCGGCCGATAGCGTAGCCCAACACGGCGCGGGTGAACAGGTAGTTCATCTGTGCGTCGAACTGATCGCCCTGGAGCCAGCGCTGCGCCGGTTTCCACAACTCGGCGACGATGTAGGCGTCGGGATTGACCGCCTTGCAGCGGCGGCGGAACTCGCGCCAGAACTCATCGTCGTTGATCTCGTCGGGCACGTCCAGCCGCCAGCCATCGATGCCCTTCTCCAGCCAGTACGTGCCGACGCTCCACAAGAACTCACGCACGGCTGGCGTGTTCGTGTTGAACTTGGGCAGCGAGCCGATGTCCCACCACGCTTCATAGTTGAGCGGCCCCTCGGCCGAGTAGGGGTTCAGCGGCCAGCCGAGAATGTGGAACCAGTCGAGATAGGGTGAATGGGGGCCGCCCTCCAGGATGTGATGAAACTGGAAGAAGCCGCGGCTGCAATGGTTGAACACGCCGTCGAGGATGACGCGGATGTTGTTGTTGTGGGCGGCCGTCAGAAAGCGGTCGAACGCCGCGTTGCCGCCGAGCAGCGGATCGACCTCAAAGAAGTCATGGGCGATGTAGCGGTGGTTGGCCGCCGAAGCGAAGATGGGGTTCAGGTAGATGGCGTTAATGCCCAGCGCGCTCAGATAGTCGAGGCGCTGCTCAATGCCGGCCAGGTTACCGCCCTGGAAGCCGTGCGGAGTGGGTGGGCTGTTCCAAGGCTGAAAGTGGACGCTCATGCCGGCCGGACCGGCGCTTTGGTCGTATTCGTCGCGCGCGAAGCGGTCGGGAAAGATCTGGTAAAAGATGGCATCCTTGACCCAGTTTGGGGTAGAAACGCTCATCATGCCTCCTCACCGTGAATGGTATGTATAATGGGGTGTGTCACAATGATTGGGTGGCTCCATATGGGTTGACCACGCCATTGAATTGTAGAAAGGTGTGACCGATTCACCAAACGAAGCGCCCCAACCGGAGTCCAGGACGGGGCGAAATGACGGTTCGACCAGGCAAACGATGGCCCGAAAACAACAATCGCACGATACACGCCATGCCAGCAGTGTGTTGCAGCCATTCCTGATCCTGATTGGCGCGTTCTTGCTGATCGCTTATCTGGTCGGGGCGCTCAACTCCGGCAACTGGCTGTGGTTCTCGCCCGTCCAGCCGGATTATGAACCGTCGCGCATCCTCGTCCGCGACCGGGGGCAGAACGTCGAATACCGGCCGGGCGATCCCGGCTTCAGCGAATTGGCCGCCGCGCTCGACGTTGTTCTGGCTGACTTCACCAATGCCGACCTGGTCCCGTTGGGCCTATCAGACGTGACGATGCAGGAGTATCAGGAGACGGCCGTCGTCATGGAAGTCTTCTACCCGGGCAGCATCCGCTTCAACACCCCGGTGCGCATGCGCAACCTCGACCGGCTGCTCATCCCGATCGAGGGGCGGCATGCCGGCAAGGGGTACGTCTTCCTGGGTAACGAGACGCGCTGGCTATCGGGGGCGCTGGTGATGGCTAATCCTGAGCCGCTCATGGACGCACTGCGGGGCCTGGGATACATCCAATAGCAGGAATTGGGGAAGTAAGGACAATGGAAAAGACGCAGGCCATGCGCGCCCTGGAGGGCAAGCGCATCCCCTATGAGGCGCTGACCTACCCGGATGATATGCGCGACGCCGAGGAGATCGCCATCATGCTTGACCTGCCGCCGGAGCAGGTGTTCAAGACGCTGGTCGTCTTGCCGCCGGAGTCGAGCAAAAAACCGATGCTGGTGATGCTGCCCGCCCACCGGCAGCTAGACCTGAAGAAGCTGGCCGCGGCGACCGGCGCGAAGAAGCTGAAGATGGCGACGCACCGCGAGGCGGAGGAGTTGACCGGCTTACAGGTCGGCGGCATCTCGGCCGTCGCCCTGCTGAACAAGGGGTTTGCCGTGCTGATCGATCAGTCGGCCCAGGTGCAGAGCCACGTCTGTATCAGCGCCGGCAAACGCGGCCTGCAACTGCGCCTGGCCGTTGCCGACCTGATTAAGCTAACCAATGCGCGCTCTGTTGATGTAGCGGAAGAATGATCCGCAGATTTCCTAAAGAAGATCTCACGCAAAGACGCAAAGAACGCAAAGCTTAGATTTCTGGGCTTTGCGTTCTTTGCGTCTTTGCGTGGGATCTTCTTAAAAAAGTCCCCAGTCGCCCCCCGCGCCTTCCTCCATCATCGAGGGGTCCCACAGCTCCGTGCCGATCTCGACCTGCACGCCGCCGAGCATGACCTGATTACCCACCAGCCGCACCTGCTCGATGAGTTGCGGGCCATAGGGGCAGAACGGCGTGGTGAGGATCATGGTGATCTTGGCCCGGTCGGCCGGCTCGTCTACATCCAGGTTGCGCACCAGGCCCAACTCGACGATGTTCATCCCGATCTCGGGGTCGATGACCGAGCGCAGCGATTCGATTAGTTCCTCTTCCTTACTTGCGATCATCCAATCCTCTCCAGGTAGTTGTCCTTTTGGTATGAAGGTTCGTCGGCGATGGCGCTCTCAACGATAAACTGGCAACAGCTTGCACCCTGCAGCATGCAGCTGTTTTGCTGCACAGGCAACTGCAGAACGCTCTGCATCAGCTTCCGATCGAATGTGCAGACCTCGGCGTGGGTGCTGCCGATGGATAAATAGGGGCAACTGTATTCAACCAGGCGATAGCCGTCTGCCGTCATCTCCCACGCTGAAAGGAAGCCTTCCTCGGCCAGCAACGCCACCAAATAGTCCAGGCGAGCGTCTAATGGCAGATGCTCGAACTCGCCGCGGTGCTCCTCGAGCACTGTTTCCACTACGCCATCGAAGATGTCGTTGATGACCGCTTCCGGCAGCCGGTCTTTCATCTCGTCCAGCAGGCGACTGGTCAGGCGCACGTACCGCTTTGGGAACAGCTCCTGGCCCCGCTCGTTCAGTGAGTAGACGTAATAAGGCCGGCCGACTTTGCGTCGAACCGTGGCCGTCTCGATGACGCCTTCGGCCAGGAGCGCGTTGAGGTGGTGGCGAACCGTGACCGGCGACACATCGGCGACCTCGGCCAACTCCTCGACCGTCGATTGGGGCGAAGCCTTAATGCTATGGAAAATGATGTCGCGGGTCGTCCGCTTTTTCTTGATTGCAACAGTGTTCACAGTTACTTGCTCTCCAGTGCCTTCTTCCGGCATTCAACTCCCGCCTTCGAGATTATAGCAATTGGCTTAGACAGTGTCAATTTAGGGTATTTTTATCAACATTATCATATTTATTGACGCTCCATGCTCCCCGTGCTATAATCCGCACGTCAACTTCTGTCTGAAAAGAGCAAGGCCGCTGCTCCATGAGATTTAGTGGCGGCCGCATTGAGGAGCGTATCAAGCGATGACTGTTGCGTTGGAAATCAGCAATCTCCATGTCAATATTGGGGAGAACCGGATTCTGAAGGGGATTGATCTGCACGTAAAGCAGGGCGAGATTCACGCCCTGATGGGCCCCAACGGCTCTGGCAAGAGCACGCTGGCCTACTCGCTGGCCGGCCACCCGTCCTATGAGCCAAGCGCCGGCCAGGTGACCTTTGATGGGCAAGATCTATTGGAGTTGGAAGCGGACGAGCGTTCGCGCGCCGGCCTGTTCCTGGCCTTCCAGTATCCCGTGGCCGTACCTGGCGTTACGGTCGCCAAGTTCTTGCGCCAGGCGATCAACTCGCGCCGCAAGGCCATCAATCCCGAAGATGCCGGCATGCCCATTCCCGAATTCCGTCGCTTGCTGCGCCAGAAGATGGACGTGCTGGGCATTGACCAGAAGTTCGCTGGCCGCTACCTGAACGAAGGTTTCTCCGGCGGCGAGAAGAAGCGGGCCGAAATCCTGCAAATGGCGATGCTGGAGCCGAAGATCGCCATCATGGACGAGACCGACTCCGGTCTGGACATCGACGCGCTGCGCATCGTGGCCGAAGGGGCCAGCCGGCTGCACGAGATGAACAACATGGGCGTTCTGGTCATCACCCACTACCAGCGCATCCTCAACTACATCCAGCCCGATCATGTTCACATCATGCTCGACGGCCGTATCGTCGAGAGCGGCGGCCCGGAACTCGCCCTCCAATTGGAAGAGAGCGGCTACGACTGGCTGCGCGAGAAGTATGGTGTGGCGGCGGAGGTGGCCTAAATGGCTGAACAAATCCTCGAACGCGATCTGAGCGAGAGCGAGATGCTGGCGGGCGTTAACGACGACTATGCCACTAAGTACGGCTTCTCCGACGTGGAGGACTACGTTTTCAAGGCCGAGAGAGGGCTGGACGAGAACGTCATCCGGGCCATGTCGGCCATGAAGGGTGAGCCGGAGTGGATGCTCGACATCCGCCTGAAAGCGTACCAGCACTTCTTGGATCGTCCGCTGCCCACGTGGGGCGCGGACTTATCCGAGATCGATTTCAATAATATCTACTACTATATCAAGCCGTCCGCGCGCCAGGAAGACGACTGGGAAGACGTGCCGAGCTACATCAAGGACACCTTCAACAAGCTTGGCATCCCGGAGGCGGAGCAGAAGTTCCTTTCCGGCGTGGCCGCGCAGTACGAGTCTGAGGTTGTCTACCACAACATCAAGCGCGAGCTGGAGGAGAAGGGCGTCATCTTCCTGGGCATGGATGACGGTCTGGCAAAGTACCCCGACCTGGTGAAGGAGTACTTCGCTACGATCATCCCCCACAATGACAACAAGTTTGCGGCGCTCAACACGGCCGTCTGGTCGGGCGGCAGCTTCATCTACGTTCCGCCGGGCGTCCACGTGGAGATGCCCTTGCAGGCGTACTTCCGCATCAACGCCAAGAACGTCGGCCAGTTCGAGCGCACGCTCATCATCATCGACGAGGGCGCCTACGTCCACTACGTGGAGGGCTGCACCGCGCCGATTTACTCGTCCGACTCGCTGCACGCGGCGGTGGTCGAGATCATCGTCAAGAAGGGCGGCCGTTGCCGGTACACGACCATTCAGAACTGGTCGAACAACGTCTACAACCTCGTCACCAAGCGGGCGGTGGCCCACGAGAACGCGACGATGGAGTGGGTGGATGGCAACCTTGGCTCCAAGGTAACGATGAAGTACCCGGCTGTCTACCTGATGGGCCAGGGCGCGCACGGCGAGATCCTGTCCATCGCCTTCGCCGGTAAGGGGCAGCACCAGGACGCGGGCGGCAAGGTGGTTCATATGGCCCCGCGCACCAGCAGCCGGATCATCTCCAAGTCGATCAGCAAGGGCGGTGGACGCGCCTCCTATCGCGGCCTGCTGAAGGTGGCCGAGGGCGCGTTCGATTGCAAGTCCAACGTCGTCTGTGACGCGCTGCTGCTCGACGAGCGCAGCCGCTCCGACACCTACCCCTACATCGAAATCAACGAGCAGGACGTTACCATCGGCCATGAGGCTTCGGTCAGCAAGGTCGGCGAGGAGCAGGTCTTCTATCTGATGAGCCGCGGCATTCCTGAGGACGAGGCCAATGCCATGATCGTCAACGGCTTCATCGAGCCGCTGGTCAAGGAACTGCCGATGGAGTACGCGATCGAGATGAATCGCCTGATTCAATTGCAGATGGAGGGCAGCATTGGCTGAGTTGCTTCCCTTTAGCCGTGACGCCGTGATGCAACTGTCGGCGTTGTTCAACGAACCGGAATGGATGCTGGCGTTCCGGCTCCAGTCCTGGGATGTCTATGCCGCGTTGCCCGTCCCCACCACACAGGACGAGGCGTGGCGGCGCACCGACATCCGCCGCTTCAAGCTCGACGCCTTCGGCCCGTCGCTCAATGGCGCGGGGGCGAACGGCGCGACCATCCCCGACTATCTGGGCGCGCAGTTGACCGATGACGCCGCCGGCGGTGTGCTGGTGGAGGCCAACGGTGTGGTCAAGGAGTACGCCCTCAGCGACGAACTGAAGGCTCAGGGCGTCATTTTCTGTGACATGCACACCGCCGTGCGCGAGCATGGCGAACTGGTGCGCCGCTATTTCATGACCCAGGCCGTGCGCCCCACGGACGGCAAATTTGCCGCGCTCCACGGGGCGTTCTGGCGGGGCGGCGTGTTCCTGTACGTGCCCCGCAACGTCACGGCCGACGCGCCGCTGCACAGCGCGCTCTGGGCGACCAGCGGGCGCACCTTCACCCACACCCTGGTTGTCCTCGACACGAACTCGGAGGCCACGTTCATCGACGAGTACGCCTCCCCGGCGGGCGAGGGCCAGGCGCTGCACAATGGAGCCATCGAACTCATTGTGGGCGATGGGGCCAGCCTGCACTATGCCTCGTTGCAGGACTTCGGCTCGAACGTGTGGCAGTTCAACCATGAGCGCGGCCGGGTGGGCCGCGACGGCAAACTGGACTGGATCACCAGCGTCATGGGCACGCGGTTGACCAAGGCGTTCCAGACGTCCGAGCTCGACGCGCCCGGCGCGTGGGCGCGCATGTCGGGTATCTTCTTCGCCAATGGGCGGCAGCACATCGACCTGGACACGGAGCAGAACCACAACGCCGCCGATACCACCAGCGACCTGCTCTACAAGGGCGCGCTGAAAGATCACGCGCGCACGGTCTGGCAAGGCATGATTAAGGCGCTCCCTGATTCGCAGCGCATTGATGGTTTCCAGGCCAACCGCAACCTCATGCTCGACAAGACAGCCCGCGCGGACTCGATCCCCGGCCTGGAGATTCAGGCGGACGACGTGCGATGTACCCATGCCTCAACAGTCGGCAAGCTGGATGAGGAAGAGGTCTTCTACCTCATGAGCCGGGGCATCCCCCGACCGGAGGCGATTCGCATGGTTATCCAGGGCTTCTTTGACCCCGTGATGCAGCGCATCCCCTTTGAGGGTGTGCGCGTGCGAATCTTCGACCGAATCCTGCAGAAGGTGGGCTAACGCTCGCCGCTCCACGAACCCCGGTTTCTAGCGCCGACTACTGCCAGCCCGATGCTTCGCCTTGGGGCGAGGAGCAGTAGTCGGCGTTTGTATTGCCGCCGGAGTCGCCGCGAATGGTTCGCCGGTGGCACAGTCTATCGACACACGCTTTGCACAACAGGAGAATCGAAATGGCTGATTCAAAGTATGCGCAGGAAGACGTTCTGGTCAGCACCCAATGGGTCGCCGACAACTTGCACCGGACGGACAAGGTGCGCCTGGTCGAGTCGAACGAGGACGTGCTGCTCTACAGTACCGGCCACATCCCCAACGCTGTCCACATTGACTGGGTGGCCGACCTCAACGACGCCATCCGCCGCGACTACCTGAATGAGGAGCAGTTTGCCGCGCTGCTGTCGCGCCAGGGCATCGCCAATGACACCACGGTTGTTTTCTACGGCGACAAGAACAACTGGTGGGCGACCTACGCGTTCTGGGTCTTCAAGCTGTTCGGCCACAAGGATGCGCGCATCATGAACGGCGGCCGGCAGAAGTGGATCGCCGAGGGGCGCGAGTTGACCAAGGACAAGCCGAGCTTCCCGACGACGACCTACAAGCCGCAGGCGCGCGCCGACTACAAGATTCGCGCCTTCCGCGACCAGGTGTTGGCCCACGTGAACGCCAACCAGCCGCTCGTGGACGTGCGCAGCCCGCAGGAGTTCAGCGGCGAATTGCTGCATATGCCCGGCTCCCCGCAGGAGGGGGCGCTGCGCGGCGGGCACATCAAGGGCGCGGTCAGCGTGCCCTGGAGCCGCGCGGTAGCCGAGGATGGTACGTTCAAGTCGGTGGAAGACCTGCGGGCCATTTATGAGGGCGAGAAGGGTCTGTCGTCCGACCAGAACGTGGTGGCCTACTGCCGCATCGGCGAGCGTAGCTCCCATACCTGGTTTGTGCTGACTTACCTTTTGGGCTATCCTAACGTGCGCAACTATGATGGTTCCTGGACGGAGTGGGGCAATATGGTCGGCGTGCCGATCGAGAATCCGTCCAAGGCGAAGAGCTAAGAAGAGTGATCAGTGGCCGGTCATTGCCGACCACTGATCACTGACCTACTAACCACTGACCACTGGAAGAAACTGTGTACGACGTTGAGAAGGTGCGGGCCGATTTCCCGATACTGGCGACCGAGGTCTACCCCGGCGTGCCCCTGATCTATCTGGATAGCGCCGCCTCGTCCCAGAAACCAACGACCGTCATTCAGGCGATGGACGACTACTATCAGCGCTACCATGCCAACGTCCATCGCGGCGTCCACAAGCTGAGCGAGATGGCGACGACGGCGTATGAGATGGCGCGCGTCAAGGTCGCCGAGTTCATCCACGCGCCCGCGCCGGAGCAGATCATTTTCGTCGGCAACGCGACCGAGGGCTTTAACCTGGTTGCTCACAGTTGGGGGCGGGCCAACGTCGGGCCGGGCGACGAAATCCTGTTGACGGAGATGGAACACCACGCCAACATCGTACCCTGGCAGATTCTCGCCGCCGAGCGGGGGGCGACATTGCGCTTCTTGCCTTTCCACGAGGACGGCACGCTCGCCCTGGAGCGTCTGGGCGAGTTCCTGACCAAGCGCACCAAGCTATTCTCCTTTACGGCCGTCTCCAACGTCTTCGGCACCATCAATCCCGTCCGCGAGTTGGTCGACGCGGCCCACGCTGTCGGCGCGCTGGCGATGGTCGACGCCGCCCAACTGACGCCCCACATGCCGACCGACGTTCAGGCGATCGACTGTGACTTCCTGGCCTTCTCGTCGCACAAGATGTGCGGCCCGACGGGGATCGGCGTCCTCTACGGCAAGCGCGAACTGCTGGAGGCGATGCCCCCCTTTCTGGGCGGCGGCGACATGATCCGGCGCGTCACCTTCGAGGGCTTCATCCCCAACGAACTGCCCTGGAAGTTCGAGGCGGGCACGCCGCGCATCGCCGAGGCCATCGGGCTGGGCGCGGCCGTCGACTACCTGACCGGGCTGGAGATGGAAGCCGTTCAGGCCCACGAGCAGTCGATCACGGCCTACGCCCTGGAATCGCTCAGCGAGATTCCCGGGCTGACCCTGCTGGGGCCGCGCGGAGTGCGCCATGGCGGCGTGGCATCCTTCACTTTGCAGGGTATCCACCCCCACGACATCGCCGAGATTCTGGACAAGGACGGCATTGCCATCCGCGCCGGCCACCACTGCGCCATGCCGCTACACCACAAGTTGGGCATCACCGCCTCGGCGCGGGCCAGTTTTTACGTTCACACGCTGCCGGCCGAGATCGATAAACTTGTGGCCAGCTTGCATCGGGCCCGCGATGTGTTTAGACTAGAAAGGTAACTTCCCAGGCGGCGCGTGAAACGGGAGTAGGGCAATGGACGCAAGTATCTACCGCGAACAGATCATCGATCTCTACGAAAACCCCCTCAATTACGGCGCGTTGGAGCAGCCCGACTTCAGCTACGAAGAGGACAACCCGCTCTGTGGCGACGTGATCCGTATCGACGTGCGCCTGGATGAGCAGGGGCGGGTGGCCGAGGTAGCGTGGCGGGGCGATGGTTGCGCCATCAGCCAGGCGTCCGCGTCGCTGCTGACTGAGGAGATCAAGGGCAAGACCCTGGAAGAGATACGCGCCTACACCAGCGAGGCGCTGCTCGAACTGGTCGGCGTGCCGCTGAGCATGGCGCGGGTCAAGTGCGCCCTCCTCTCGCTCAAGGTTCTGAAGGCGGGCGCTTATGGTATCCCCGACCCCGGCACGCTGCGCGCTTCCCATGAGTAGGTTTGTTCAGGTCGGCCGCGTCGAGGACGTGCCGCCCGGCGCGCGCCTCCACCACGAGTTTGAGGAGGACACGGTCATCGTCTTGAACGTTGGCGGGGAGTTCTACTGCATCGCCGATCTCTGCACCCACGATGGCGGGCCGCTGGCGGACGGCGAGTTGCACGATCACCAGATCGAATGCCCGCGCCATGGCGCTTGCTTCGACGTGCGCACCGGCCGGGTCACCCGGCTGCCGGCCACCGAGCCTATCCCGACCTATCGCGTCAGGATCGAGGATGGAGCCATCTGGGTCGAGGAGCCGGAACTCTGGTAAATCCGCATTTGACACCGCCGCGCGAAACTCATATAGTAAGGCAAATTTAGAACATATATTCAGTAGGCCGCCTGCGGCCTATACGCTGTGCCACCATGGAAGTTGGACTGATCAAACAAGTAAACATCGATCAGGAGATGCGCGACTCGTATCTGAGCTACGCGATGAGCGTCATCGTCGCCCGCGCGCTCCCTGATGCGCGGGATGGCCTCAAGCCCGTCCAGCGCCGTATCCTCTACGCCATGTATGACATGGGACTGCGCCCCGACACGCCCTATCGCAAGTCGGCCCGCGTGGTCGGCGAGGTACTGGGCAAGTACCATCCCCACGGCGACCAGCCGGTCTATGAGGCGATGGTGCGTATGGCCCAGGACTTTTCCATGCGCTATATGCTCGTGGACGGCCAGGGCAACTTTGGCTCCATCGACGGCGACGCGGCGGCGGCCATGCGCTACACCGAGGCGCGCATGGCCCCCTTGGGCTATGACCTCTTGCTGGACATCGAGAAGAACACCATCGACTTCGAGTCGAACTTCGATGACTCCCTCAAGGAGCCAACCGTCCTGCCCGCCACCATCCCCAATCTGCTCGTGAACGGCTCGTCGGGTATCGCCGTGGGCATGGCGACCAGCATCCCGCCCCACAACCTGTCCGAGATCATCGGCGCGCTGGTCTACATGCTCGACAACTGGCAGCATCTCGATGACATCTCCGTCGCCGATCTGATGCGTTTCGTGCCGGGGCCGGACTTCCCCACCGGCGGCCTGATCGCCCGCCAGCGCGGCGATGAGGACGATACCGACGTCATCTCCAGCGCCTACGCCACCGGCCGCGGCCGGATCGTCGTGCGCGCCCGCGCCCACATCGAGCAGATGGAGCGCAACAAGTCGCGCATCGTCATCACCGAACTGCCGTACCAGGTTAACAAGACGAACCTGCTCGGCCGTATCGCCGACCTCCACCGCGACGGCAAGCTGGAAGGGCTGACCGATCTGCGCGACGAGTCGGACCGGCGCGGACTGCGCATTGTCATCGAGACGACGCGCACCGTCGAGGCCGAGAAGGTACTAGCCGACCTGTTCCGCCTGACGCCGCTGCAATCGACGTTCAGCATCTCCCTGCTGGCCCTGGTCAATAACGAGCCGCGCATCCTGACGCTGAAACAGGCGTTGCGGGTCTACCTGGAGCACCGTCTGGAGGTGATACGTCGCCGCAGCGCTTACGATCTGGAGAAGGCGCGCCAGCGGGCCCACATTCTGGAAGGGCTGCTGAAGGCGCTCGACCATCTGGATGAGGTCATCGCTCTCATCCGCCGCTCGCGCACGGCTGACACCGCCAAGACCAACCTGATGGAGCAGTTCAAGCTGAGCGAGGCGCAGGCGCAGGCCATTTTGGATATGCAACTGCGCCGGCTGGCCGCCCTGGAGCGCAAAAAGGTTCAGGACGAGTACAAGGAGAAGTTGGCGCTGATCAAGGAGCTGGAAAAGCTCCTGGCCCACCCCGACCTGATGCGGCGGCAGATCAGGACCGAACTGCTGGAGATCAACGAGCGGTTCGGCGACAAACGACGCACGCAGATCGTCCAGACGGTGGAGGGCGGGGTGCTGACCAGCGCCGGCCTGCTGCCCGATGAGCAGGTGTGGATCATGGTGGGCGAGAAGGGCACCATCGGCCGCACCTCCACCGCCACGCTGCCCAGCATCGCCCGCAAGCCGGTGGAGCAGCCGGCGGCTCTGCTGAAAGCCAGCACGCGCGACACGCTCTACCTGATCACCGCCGCCGGCCGGGCGGTGGGGCTGCCCGTCCATCGCGTGCCGGAGGCGGAGGAGATGGGCCGCGGCACGCTCTACTCCGAGTTCACGGCGCTACGGCGCGAGGGGCATCTGGCCGCGGCGCTGGTGCTGCCGAGCGATGGCCCGCGCGAGGGCTATCTGTTCCTGACGACGCTGGCCGGCGTGGTCAAGCGCGTCCGGTTGGAAGACTTGCCGGGCGTGACGACTGAGCCGTTCGCCGTCATGAACGTGGCTGAGGATGACGCGCTCGGCTGGGCGCGGGTGACCAGCGGCGAGCAGGAAATCCTGCTGGTCACGTCGAGCGGCCAGGCCATTCGCTTCAGCGAGGACTCGGTGCGGCCGATGGGGCTGCCCGCGGCGGGCGTGATGGGTATCAAGCTCGACAGTGAAGAGGATGGCATCGTCGGCATGGACGTGGTCACGCCGGGCGGCTTCCTATGGAGTATCACCGAAAACGGCCTGGCCAAGGCGACGCCGCTAGAGGATTACCCCCTGCAGAACCGCTACGGCCAAGGGGTCATCAACCTGCGCCTGCCAAAGGGGGCGACGGAAGTTGTCGCCGCGGCCGTGCTGACCCGGGGCGTGAACCTGATCGTGACGACTAGCGGCGGCGTGACCAAGAAGATCGGTCTGAGCGACACGACCATCGGTGGGCGCAGCGTCCGGCCTCAGCCCGCGCTGACGCTGGCCGCCAAGAGCCGGGTTAGCGGCGTGGTGCTGCCAGTGATGAATGGGGCCAGCGAAAAGAAGCCAACCGCTTCTGAGCCTGAGAAGAAGCGTAGCAAAAACAGTAAGACCACCAAATAGTGGTGTAGACTACCGCGTGGAGAGAAAACCAAGATGAACTTTCGAGATCGTTGGGAAGAAAATGCACAGGGCGAGCGCTTCGTCTTTACCGTTGAGATGCAGCGCAAGCTGAGCCAGGCCGGACTGCCGATCGATCCGGCCTATATAGGCCAATTGGCCGAGATGCCAGCCGCCCGGCCGGCGCGGGAATCCTATCCGTCACAGCCGGCGCCATCCGCCCAGCCGCCGCGCGAGCGCGAGCGCGAACGGGAACGTGAGCGAGAATACGAGCGCGCGCCGGAGATCATCGGCCCGGAGACGATCCAGATCGACCCGCAGACCGGCAAGTACATCGGCCGTGTCAAGTGGTACAACGCCAAGAAGGGCTACGGCTTCATCGTGCGCGGCGCGGGCGAGGAGATCTTCTTTCACAAGTCGGCCGCGGTCACCGAGGTCGAGGAGTATCAGGAAGGCGAGTGGGTGCTCTACGACGTGGAGACGACCGCCAAGGGGCCTGAGGCATCCGATATCGAGCCTTATACCGGCGAGCCGATTGCCTGAGTTGCGAACGAGCGCCTACATGGATACCAATAGCTTAGGTCTCGTCGAGCGTACGGGCGTGCTGACCCACCGCGGCCGGCAGTTGACGCTGCTGGGCGAGCCGCTGCAAGTGGGCGACCGCGCCCCCGATGTTGC
>NZ_JAYRVJ010000180.1:0-6103 GCF_041918635.1 Promineifilum sp. (SeqCode) | reverse complement strand
CGGACAGGCCCCTGGGCGAAGGTTGACGCTAGAGGCTATTTTGCTATACTGCGCTTGCTTTGGCAACCTTGAGGAAGTCGCTCTTCACTCGCTCATCCGGCCCATCCCGTTGGGGGTGGGCTTTGTTGATTCTGGTCATCGGCCTGGCCGCCGGGCTGCGCTTCTACCGGCTGGGCGTCTGGCCGCCCGGCCCCTACCGCGACGAGGCGTACAACGGCCTGGACGCGCTTGGCGTCTTGCGCGGCGAGCACGCCCTCTTTTTCCCCGCCAACAACGGCCGCGAGCCGATTTACATCTACCTCGTCGCCCTGTCCGTCGCCCTACTGGGGCCAACGACGCTGGCCCTGCGCCTGCCGGCGGCGCTCATTGGCGCGCTGGCAACGTTGCCGGTGTGGCTGCTCGGCCGGGCGTGGTTTGGCCGCGCCGCCGGGCTGTTGGCCGCCGCGCTGTGGGCCATCACCTTCTGGCCAGTGCATCTCGGGCGCATCGGCCTGCGCGTCGGGCTGCTGGCCCCGGCGCTGGCGCTGGCCTTCGGGCTGGGCACACGCGCCTACCGTGAAGGGCGCGTGGCGCGGCGGGCGGCGCTGTGGCTGGCCGCCGGGCTGGTCTATGGCCTCAGCTTCTACACCTATCTGGCCGCGCGCTTCACGCCGTTGCTGCTCCTGCTCTTCGCCATCTATCTCATCGCCACCGGCCGGCGGGCGCGGCTGTGGGACGGGGGGCGCGTCCTGTGGTTCGCCGCCGGGGCGGCGCTGGCGGCGGCCCCGTTGGGCATCCTGCTATTGCGCGACCCGGCGCTCATCCTGGGCCGCGCCGGTCAGGTGTCCATCCTCAGCCCGGCCGTCAGCGGCGGCAACCCGCTCGGCGCGCTGCTGGACAACGTTGGCCGCGCCCTGGGCCTCTATCTGTGGCGCGGCGACGCTATCTTGCGTCACAACGCCCTGCTCAGCTACGACGCCGTCCTGAAGGCCGACAACCCCATCGGCCGGCCCGCCTTCGACCTCTTCATGGCCGTTCCCTTCCTGATCGGGTTGGGCTGGTGCGTCTGGCGGTGGCGGCGGCCGGCGGCGGCCTTCCTGCTGCTGTGGCAACTGGTCATGCTCGGCCCGACCATCCTGGCCGAGGACGCGCCCCACTTCCTGCGCGCCGCCGGCATTTTGCCCGGGGCCATCTTCTTCCCGGCCATCGGGCTGGCCCTGCTATGGGAGTGGGGGCGGTTGCCGGCTGCCCCGCGGCGGGCGGCGGTCGTCCTGTTGCTGGCCGGCAGCCTGGGGCTGACCGTCCGCGACTACGTCCGCTACGCCCAACAGCCCGACACGGCCTTTGTCTGGGAAGCGGCGGCGGCCGAGTTAGCCCGCTCGGCCCGCGCGGCGCCGGCCGGCGCGACCGTCTACCTCGACCGGCGCTTTCCGGAGGGGTGGCCGTCCATCCCCTTCCTGCTCAACGACCGGGCGACAACGCCCTTCGATCCGGCTGCCGGCCTGCCGGGCGCGTTGGACGGCCCCACCGTCGTCTACGCCTGGCCCTATGGCGCGTTGGACTTCTTGCCGACGGCCGTCAGCGCACCGGCGCGGGTCATCATCGAGCCGGGGCCGTTGGCCCGCGGCGATCTGGAGCCGGAGCCGTACTCGCTCTACACCCGCTACGAGATCGCGCCCGGCTCCCCCGCAATGGCGGCATCGGCCGACTTCGCCGGCCAGTTCGCCCTCCGCGCCGCCGCGAGGCTGCTCGCGCCCGACACGCTCTCGGTTGAACTGCTGTGGGAGGCCGCGGCCGAGCGCTCGCCTGACGAACCGCTGCCGCAGGTGTTCATCCATGTGACCGGCCCGGACGGGTTGTTGGCCCAGCACGATGGGCCGCCGGCCGATGGGCTGTGGCCGGCCGGCGGGTGGCAGCCAGGCCTGGCGGTGGGCCGGCAGTACTCCCTGCGGCTGACGCGGCCGTTCGACCCCATGCGCGATCAGGTGGAAATTGGGTTATACTGGCCCGACACGGGCGAGCGCTTGCCCGTGGTCGATGCCCGCGGCCAGGCGGTCGATGACAAGGTCGTCATCAGGCCGGAAGGGTAGCGGGCGGGGGCGTCGTATGTCACGCACAACGTGGTTCATTCTCCTGGCGCTGGTGGGGGCGCTGTTGCTGGGGGCGGCCGGGATTTTCCCGCCGCCGGCTTTCGCCATCCCTCTGCTCCAGGAAACCGCCCAACCAACGGCGACGAGCACCCCGCCGTTTGCGGCGACGGCTTCCGCCACATCGCCGTTCCTGGCGACGGCCGAGGCGACAACGAGCTTCCCACCGCCGACCTGGGTTTCGCCCACGCCAGACGAGACGGGCGCGATCACCGTCGTCGTCCAGCCGGGCGAGTCGCTGTGGATCATCGCCGCGCGCGCCGGCCTGACGCTGCCAGAACTGCTGGCGCTCAACGGCCTGTCTGAGTCGGCCATCATCAACCCGGGCGACGTCATCCTCATCGCGCGGGTGACGCCGCCCGTGGCCGCGTCGCCCGAGGAGGGCACGCCGACCATCACGCCCCCGCCGCCCACGCCGCGCCCGACGGAGCCTCGCCTGGAGGCGGCCATCTGCCTGTCGGCCTACAACGACCGCGACCAGGACGGTCAGCAGGACGCCGACGAGCCGCTGCGGCCGGGCGTGGCCTTCACCGTCTACAACACTCAGGCCGTCGTTGCCAACTACATCACCGATGGTGTGTCGGAGCCGAAGTGCCTGGGCGGACTGCCGCCGGGCGAGTACCGCGTTACCCGCTCTATCGCTCCCGGCGAGACGCTGACGACCCCCGGCGACTGGGCGCTGAATCTGACCAGCGGCAACGAACTTTTCCAGTCGTTCGGCAGCTTTGTGGGGGCCACGCTCCCCTCCGGAGCCGGCCTCGTCACCGCGACCGTCGCGCCGTCAACCCCCGTCGCCCAACTGCAAACCACAGCCGCCGCTACCCTCCCCCCCGCTCCCCCGCTCCCCAGCCCCTCTGCTCCTGCCCTCGGCTGGCGCATCGCCGGCGTCGCCGTCCTCTTCATCGGCGGCTTGCTCTTGCTAGGGGCTGTGCTACTCTTGCTTTTCAGGCAGCGAGGCCCCACCACCAGCCCGAAGCCGGACGCGGTTGACAGGGAGCACCGCTTCCGCGACATCGACGATCTGGAGTAGAACCCGGCTAAACCGGATGGGCCGCGGATCACTGACGCTATGAAGAAGAGAATCCTCCTTTCCCTGCTCATCCTGTTCGCCTTGCTGACCGTGTGGGCCGGCCGCAGCCAGGCCGCTCCCGCCCGCCAGACCAATCTGCTGCAAAACCCCGGCTTCGAGCAGCCCTTCAACGGCGGCGCGGCCCAGGGCTGGCAGACGTGGCACATGCTGACGCCCAAAGAGGACGAGGAGTGCCTGATCGCCTACCACTACCAGCCAAAGTGGGGCGTGGAGACGGCCTCCGGTTTCGTGCGCGAGGGCGCGGCGTCGCAGTACATCGGCAACAACTGGGATACCTGGGCCGGCGGCGTCTACCAGACCGTGCCGGCCACGCCGGGGGTGACCTACCGCTTCTCGTTCACCGGCCGCGGGCGGGGCAGTAGCGCCGATTCCCCTTCGCCGTCGGAGACGCAACTGCAAATCAATATGCGCGCCGGCATCGACCCCAACGGCAGTGGGGCGTGGAACGACGCCGACATTGTCTGGGGCGCGGCCGGTTCGCCCCACGACAGCTGGCAGACGTTCACCGTCGAGGCCACGGCCACGGGCAACCAGCTCACGGTGTTCACCGCGGCGAACTGGGGCGTGAGCGGCGTCAACCAGTGCCGCCAATTCCTCGACACCTGGTACGACGCCGCACAACTGGTGGCCCAGACGCCGCCCACGGCCGCCCCACCGACGGCTGCGCCGCCGACCGCTGCGGTCGCCACGGCAACCTTCACCCCTGCGCCGGCCGAAGGCTCGGCCACAGACACGCCGCCACCCGCGATGCCGGCCGGGCGCTCGTCCATCTGCGTCAACGCCTTCCTGGACAACAACGGCAACGGGCAGCGCGACGCCGATGAGGGGTACGTCACCGGAGTGACGCTGACCGTGGCCCAGGGCGCGACCATCATCGGCCAGGCGGTCTCGACCGGCGCGGAGACGCCCACCTGCTTCGAGAACCTGCTACCCGGCGAGTACCAGATCGCCCAGAGCTTACCGGCGACGCTGGAGACGACGACGCAATCAAACGCCACGGTGAACCTGGGTGAGGGGCAGAATATCGGGCTGGAGTTCGGCAGCCGGCCCCGGGCTACGGCTATGGCCCAGGCATCACCTACGACAACCACCGCCGCCACGCCCACCCTCGCCGCGCCCGGCACTATTGTCGAGCCGGCCAATGGCGGGCCAAACTGGCTCATCTTCCTGGGGCTGGGGGCGGTGCTGATCGGCATCGCCCTGTTGGGGGCGCTGTTGTTTATGCTACTGCGGCGGTAGCACAGCCTGCCAGGCTGTGCCAAGACGGTAGGGGCAGACCTGCGTGTCTGCCCAGGGCGCACGCGCAGTGTCTGCTCAGGGCGCACGCGCAGTGTCTGCTCAGGGCGCACGCGCAGTGTCTGCTCAGGGCGCACACGCAGTGTCTGCTCAGGGCGCACACGCAGGTGCGCCCCTACTGGGTCGGGAAAAGCTTTTCCACTTTGAATTCCCGCTGGCGCTGCCTGGCCGTCCACAAATCATACTGCGCTTGCTGATGGAGCCAGCTTTCCACGGACGTGTCGAAAGCTATCGAGCAGCTCCAGGCATAGCTCTTTAAGAATTTATCCTGGATGAGGAGGGTCGTACATTTGCATCATTCCAGTCATCTCAGTGATAGCCTTCCGGGAATAATGCTATACTCCGCTCAAGCTTACTGACAATCCAGAACCCAGTATAGTTGAACAAAAGCGTTTATACTTAAGAGAGTCAGCTTCTAGATCGATGGAGGGGAACACATGGCATTGCACAAACTGGCCGGCCAACCGGCCCCCCAAGAAGCACTGATCAACGTCCCGCGCCTCATCTCGTCCTATTACACCGTCCACCCCGATCCATCCGAGCCGCTCCAGCGCGTCGCCTTCGGCACGTCGGGCCACCGCGGCACGTCAACCGCCGCCAGCTTCAACGAAGACCACATCCTCGCCATCTGCCAGGCCATCTGTGAGTACCGCGCGGCGCGCAACATCACCGGCCCGCTCTACGCCGGCATGGACACGCATGCCCTGTCGGAGCCGGCGCTGGCCTCGGCCATCGAGGTGTTCGCCGCCAATGGCGTCCGGCTGGTCATCCAGAAGGGGTTGGACTACACGCCGACGCCGGTCATCAGCCACGCCATCCTGACCTGGAACCGCGGCCGGACGGCCGATCTGGCCGATGGCGTGGTCATCACTCCTTCGCACAACCCGCCGACGGATGGCGGCTTCAAGTACAATCCACCCGAAGGCGGCCCGGCCGACACCGCCACGACCAAGGTCATCCAGGATCGGGCTAACGAACTCCTGCGCGACGGGCTGACAGGCGTCAAGCGGCTGTCGTTGCGCCGAGCCATGGCTGGCGGGTCGGTCGAGGAGTACGACTACGTCACCCCCTACGTAGCCAGCCTGGGCCAGGTGATCGACATGGAGGCCATCGCCGCCGCCGGGCTGCACATCGGCGTCGATCCGATGGGCGGCGCGGGCGTGCACTACTGGGAGCCTATCGCCGAGCGCTACGGCCTGCGGCTGGAGGTGGTCAATCCCTACGTCGATCCGACCTTCGGCTTTATGACCATCGACCACGACGGCAAGATTCGCATGGACTGCTCCTCCCCCCACGCCATGGCCAGCCTCATCCGGCTAAAGGACGACTTCGACATCGCCTTCGGCAACGACCCGGATTACGACCGGCACGGCATCGTCACCCGCAGCGCCGGGCTGATGAACCCCAACCACTACCTGGCGGTCGCCATCTGGTACCTGTTCCAGAACCGGCCGGCGTGGCGCGCCGACGCGGCCGTGGGCAAGACCCTCGTCTCCAGCTCGATGATCGACCGCGTGACGGCCCATCTCGGCCGGCGGCTGGCCGAGGTGCCGGTCGGCTTCAAGTACTTCGTCGATGGGCTGCTGAGCGG
>NZ_JAYRVJ010000179.1:0-5603 GCF_041918635.1 Promineifilum sp. (SeqCode) | reverse complement strand
CCGATTGCCATCACAAGAGAGGGGCTAGGGGTTAGGGAAGAGCGCTCATCCCTGGCCCCTAGTCCCTAACCCCTAGTCCCTATCCCGCCACCAACCTTGTTGCTTGCCCACGCGAACGACGACGGCGATCAGCACGCCCAATAGGACAACCGGCAGGGCCAGCCGCACGAGGGTCGCGCCGCCGAAGCGCAGCAGAACGAACAGCACCAGCACCCCCAATCCCCAAAGCAGCCAGCGGGCATAAGGAGGGGCCGGCGTCTCCCCCTCCGCCTCGCGGTCGCGCTGGGCCACGCGGCAGTTGGCCTTCGTGCCCACGCGCAGCGGCCGGCGGTCCAGCGTCCACTGGCAGCTGCACGCCTCGCACTGAAAGCAGGCGCGGTCAGGCTGGCCCGTCTCGCGATCGAGCCGCTTGAGGATGCGCCCGCCGCAGTGGTCGCAGTCATAGCCGGTGTCTTCCCACGTGGTGCTGGTCTTGATCACGGATGTCATTTTAGCAGAAATAGGCCGCTAAGCGTTGGGCGATTTGACAAATCGCCCTACGACAGAGGCGGCAGCCAGTCGCCGTGGGCCGCAATGAGGTCGTCCACCAGGGCGTAAATCTGATCCAGGTCGAGTTCGGCCGCCGTGTGCGGGTCGAGCATGGCCGCGTGGTAGACGTGCGCCCGCCGGCCGGTCAGCGCGGCCTCGACAGTGAGCGCCTGCACGTTGATGTTGGTCTGCATCAGCGCCGCCAACTGGGGCGGCAGCGGGCCGACGTACGTCGGCTGGACGCCGTTGCGGTCGACCAGGCAGGGCACTTCGACGCAGGCCCCCTCCGGCAGGTTGTCGATCAGCCCCTTGTTGGGCACGTTGCCATAGACCACGCGCGGCGTCCCCGTCTCCAGACTGTGGATGATGTAAGAGCCGTACTCGTGCGTGCGTTCCACCGGCAGGGCCACGTTCTCATCCTCCAGCACCTGCCGCGTCATTTCCCAGGCGGCGATCTGGTTTTCGCAGCGGGTGATGTACTCGTCGAGCGGGATATTGTAGCGCTCGATCAGGTCAGGGCGGTCGCGCTTGATGAACCAGGGCACGTACTCGCTGAGGTGCTCGCTCGACTCGGTGACGAAGTAGCCCAGCCGGGTGAACACGTCGTAGCGCACGCGGTTCCACGCGGGCACGCGCCCCTCCTCCACCACGCGCCGGATGAGAGGGTAGAGGTCTTCAACCCCGTCGGCCGTCCGGCGTTCGAAGCGCAGGTAGAAGGCCATATGGTTGATGCCGGCGCAGAGGTAGTTGATGTCGCCGATGGGCACGCCGATGTCGCGGGCCAGCTGCTCAGCCGTGCCCTGCACGCTGTGGCATAGGCCGACCGACTTGATGGACGTGGCCCGTCCGGCGGCCCAGCACAGCATCGCCATCGGATTGACGTAGTTGAGCAGCCAGGCGTCGGGGCAAAGTGCCTCCATATCGCGGCACAGGTCGAGCAAGACGGGGATCGTCCGCAGTCCGCGCATGATGCCGCCGATGCCCAGCGTGTCGGCGATGGTCTGGCGCAGGCCGTACTTCTTGGGTATCTCGAAGTCCACGACCGTCGAGGGCTTGTAGCCGCCGATCTGGAACATGGTGATGACGTGGTCGGCCCCGTCAAGGGCGCGGCGGCGGTCGGTGGTGGCCTCGATCGTGGGCCGGGCCGCCGACGACGCGGCCACGCGGTGGGCGACCACCTCAGACGTGCGCAGCCGCTCCGCATCGATGTCGTGCAGGCTGATGGTCGAGCCGCTCAGTTCGGGGAAGCTGAGGATGTCGCCGAGCAGGTTCTTGGCGAAGACGGTGCTGCCGGCGCCGATGAAAGCGATCTTGGGCATAGAGTACTCCAGAAGAAGAATCCGCAGATTACCCAGATTACGCAGATTTCTCAGAGCAATCAGGTGAGGCGGTGTTTTAGGACGCGCGCCCAGCCGCGGGCCTGGATGCCGGCCAGGACAAGGGCGGTGACGGCGCGCGGGTACTTGTCGCGGTAGAACTTGCGATAGAAGACCTGCATGGCCCGCACCGACTCGCGGGCAACCTTGACGCGGGTCTCCTTGGGCGGCCGGGCGATGTCGGCCGACTCTTTGCGCAGGCCGGAGCTGGCCCCCTTGTAGTGCAGCACCTCCACCAGCGGGTAGTAGACGATCTCGTAGCCCGCCTCGTGGATGCGATAGCAGTAGTCGATGTCCTCGCCATAGAAGAAGTAGGTCTCGTCCCAGCCGCCCAGTTGCCGATCCAGCGCGCGGGGCATCATCATGTAGGAGCCGGCGATGACGGGCACGGGGTGGATTTGGCTGAACTCCTCGTAGGCGCGGAAGTAGCCATTGAAGCGTGGGTTGTCGGGGAAGAGGCGGCTCAGCCCGGCGAAGTGGCAGAAGGCGTTCCAGGGCGTCGGGAAGCCACGGTGGTTGTCGGGGTCGCGCTCCCCGGTGGGGTAGACCAGCCGGACGGTCAGCGCACCGACCCGCTCGTGGGCGTCCAGGTAGCGCAACGGCTCCACCAGCGCGTTCGGCGCGACGACGGTGTCGGAGTTGAGGAAGAGCAACACGCGGCCGCGGGCGACGGCCGAGCCCTGGTTGTTGGCCGCCGAGTAGCCGCGGTTGACCGGGCTGACGATGAGCCGCGCCGCCGGATAGCGCGCGGCGACCATCTCGGGGCTGCCATCGGTCGAGGCGTTGTCCACGACGATGACATCCATGCCTCCCGGCGGGGCCTCGGCCGCGTAGAGCGAGCGCAGACAGTCGTCGAGCAGTTGGCGGGTGTTGTAGGAGACGACGATGATGGAGAGGTCCATGGTAGGTGGATTGTACACGGGTTTGCGCAGGGGTGCAGGGGAGCGGGGGAGCAGGGGGAAGTGGCAGGTTTTCGGTCGTCGTTAGTTCGCGGTCGGCGGCGGTTCTCCCCGCTCTTAATTGGCTCCCCATATCGCCAGTGCTATACTCCCTCTCATCGAGCCTATGATCTCCACCCCATTAGCCCCGCGGTTTGCCGATTACCGGCGACACGTTGACGATCTGGTGAACGCCGCCATTACCGCGGCCGACGCTGAGGCGGCAGTCGTGCGCTGCCTGCGCCGCGAGGGGCAAACGCTCTTCATTGGCCGGCCGGCCGAGGCGGAGCGCGTCGAGTTGGGGCGCGGCCGCGTCTTCGTCATCGCCACGGGCAAGGCGGCCGTCCCCATGGCCCGCGGCGCGCTGGCGGTGCTGGACGGCGACGTGGCCGGCGGGGTGCTCATCACCAAGGCCGGCAGCGGCGATTACGCCGCCGAGGTGCAGAACTGGCCGTTTGCCCTTTATCACGGCGGCCATCCCGTGCCGGATGAGGGCGGTCTGGCCGGCACGCGCGCCGTGGTCGAACTCCTGTCGCGCACCCGGGCCGATGACGTGGTGCTGTGTCTCATCTCTGGCGGCACGTCGGCGCTACTGACCCAACCGCTACTGCCGTTGGCCGACTGGCGCAAGCTGATCGAACTGCTGCTGCGCAGCGGCTGCACCATCCGCGAATTGAACACCGTCCGCCGCTCCATCGACCGCATCAAAAGCGGCGGGCTGGCCCGCGCGGCGGCCCCTGCCGCTTGCTATGGCCTCATCCTGTCCGACGTGGTGGGCAACGCGCTGCACGCCATCGGCAGCGGGCCAACTGTGCCGGAAGATGAACTGGTCGTAGGCGCAGTGGCCGTGCTGGGCCGGCACGATATTGCCCGGCGGCTGGAGAAAGATGAGTGGCAGCGCCTGGCCGTGGCGCTGAACCAGGCGCGCTACCTGCACAAGTCGCCGCGCCCGTTGGTGCGCAACACCATCGTCGGCGACGTGCGCGACGCGGCCAACGCGGCGCTGTTGCAGGCCATCCGTCTCGGTTTCATCAGCCAATTGCTGACTGCTTACCTGGACGGCGAGGCGCGCGACATCGGCCGGCTGGCAGCCGGCATCGGCCGCGACCTGCCGCCAGGGCACTGCTTCATTCTGGCCGGCGAGACGACGGTCACGGTGCGCGGTAAGGGGCGCGGCGGGCGCAACCAAGAGCTGGCGCTGGCCGCTGCGCTGGCGTTGGAACGGCAGCCGCGCACGGCTGTGCTCTCCTTCGCCACCGACGGCGAGGACGGCCCGCCCATCCCTGGCGTGTCGCCGGTGGCCGGCGCGGTCATCACCGGCGAGACGGCGCGGCTGGCCCGCTCCTATGGCATCGATCCAGTGGCCCACCTGATCAACAACGACAGCTACGCCTTCTTCAGCCGTCTGGATGAAGTCAGTCGCGGCCGGGCCGAACCCCACCACGTCATCACTGGCCCTACGGGAACCAACGTGAACGATCTCGTGGTGGTGTTGGCGTACGCAGAGTAGCAGGGGAGCAGGGGTGCGGGGGAGCAGGGGAAAATGCAGAGCCTGCATCCTCAGATGCGGGCAAATGGTAAGAACCGGGTGGCTAGTGGCTTTCTCCCCTGCCCCCCTGCTCCCCCGCACCCCTGCGCTTTCAAACGTTCGCAACTCGTAATCGGGAGAAATATGTCCGTCCAATTCGGCACCGATGGCTGGCGCGCCATCATCAGTGAAGAGTTCACCTTTGCCAACCTGCGGCTGGTCGCCCAGGCGATCGCCGATTTCGTGCGCGAGGAGAACCCGACCAACCCCAGTGTGGTCATCGGCTTCGACACGCGCTTTCTGTCTGACCGGTACGCGGCCGAAGTGGCCCGCGTCATGGCCGGCAACGACATCCACGCCTGGCTGGCCCGCGCCGATACGCCCACGCCGGCCATCAGCTACGCCGTCGTCAACCGCCGGGCCACGGCCGGGGTGATGATCACCGCCAGCCATAACCCTCCGCGCTACAACGGCGTCAAGCTGAAGGCGGCCTACGGCGGCAGCGCCAGCCCGGAGCAGCACCGGCGCGTCGAACGCCTGCTGGACAGCAATCAGGCCCACGGCCGGGAGCCGCGTCTAATGGGGCTGGAGGAGGCGCTGCGGGCCGGCCGGATCGTCAAGTTCGACCCGGCCTGGGCCTACTACGAACACCTGGGCACGCTGCTCAATCTGGACATCATCCACGAAGGGGAATTGCGCGTCGTCCATGACGCGATGTACGGGGCCGGCCGTCGCACTATCAGCGAGATGCTTATGCGCAGCCGCACCCACGTCGTCAACCTGCGTGACGAGATGAACCCCGGCTTCGGCGGCATCCACCCCGAACCCATCGCCAAGCACCTGACGCTGCTGGCCTCGACCATGCTCAGCGGCAACTACCACGCCGGGCTGGCGACCGACGGCGACGCCGACCGCATCGGCGCGATGGACGCCCGGGGCCAGTTCGTTGATCCGCACCGCATCTTCGGCCTCATCCTGCGCTATCTACTGCACAAGCGCGGCTGGCGCGGCCAGGTTGTGCGCACCGTCTCGACGACGCGCATGATCGACCGGATCGCCGCCGAGTTCGGGCTGCCGGTGGTGGAGACGCCTGTCGGCTTCAACCACATCGCCGACCTGATGCTGGGCGACGGCGTGGACGCTCAGAGCGTGGTGATGGGCGGCGAGGAGTCGGGCGGCATGAGCGTTCAGGGCCACATCCCGGAGGGGGATGGGGTGCTGATGGGGCTGCTG
>NZ_JAYRVJ010000178.1:0-8234 GCF_041918635.1 Promineifilum sp. (SeqCode) | reverse complement strand
GACAGCTGACCTCATCGTGCAGCCGACCCGCCCGGAGCTAGATATCCCCGGCAACCCGCCCGTCGTCTTTTCCGCGCTGCCCACGACCGAGGCCAAGGAGTGGGAGCCGCAGTTTGCCGCCGCGGGCTACGCCGTGGTCACGAACACCTCCGTCTTCCGCATGGCCCCCTATGTGCCGCTGCTCATCCCGGAGGTCAACCCCGATCACACCTGTCTCATCCCCACCCAGCAGGCGGAACACCACTGGCCCGGCTTCATCGTCGCCAGCCCTAACTGTTCGACCACCAGCGCCATCCTGCCGCTGAAGGTCTTGCAGGAGGCGTTCGGCGTCGAGGCGGCCATCATCACGACGCTACAGGCCATCTCCGGCGCGGGCTATCCCGGCGTGTCCTCGATGGATATCTATGACAACGTCGTGCCCTACATCGGCGGCGAAGACGAAAAGCTGGAGAACGAGCCGAAAAAGCTGCTGGGCGACGTGCGCGACGGCCGGATGATCCTGGCCGACATCGCGGTCAGCGCCCAGGCCAACCGCGTGCCGGTCATCGACGGCCATCTGGCGAGCGTCTCGGTCAAGCTGAGCCGCCAGGCCACGGCGGCTGAAGCCATCGACGCGCTGCGCGCCTGGCAGCCGCCGGCCGTCTGCGCTCAACTGCCCTCGACGCCGTCGGAACTGCTCATCTATCGCGACGAACCTGACCGGCCCCAGCCGCGCCGCGACCGGGACGCGGGCGACGGGCTGGCCTGGACGGTGGGCAAAGTGCGCGAGTGCCCGGTACTTGACGTGCGCTACATGGCCCTGACCCACAACACCCTGCGCGGCGCGGCCAGCGGGGCGCTGCTGAACGCCGAGCTACTCGCGGTGCAGGGGTATATCGGTGATGGATACGTTCGGTAGCGGGTGGCATGGGAGCAGGGGTGCGGGGGAGCAAGGAAGCAGGGGAGAACAGAATCCGCGGCCCCAGGGGCGGGTTCTGACAGGTGGCAGGTTCGGAGTGCGTATCCTCAGATGCGCGCGGGCGAGTGTGGGCGGAGCCGGCACCTGAGATAGCCGGCCTGCCCCGATAGGAGCGAAACAAATGACCGACGTATCCGCTATCAGCCTATTGACAACCGTAGTGACGTTCGCCTTCGCCGGACTGATCGTCGGCGGCATGGTGCTCTATTTGGCGCTGGCAAGCCGCAAGAATAGGGACTAGGGGTTAGGGGCTAGGGAAGAAAGGTTCCAGGGGAGGAGCGCTCTTCCCCTAGCCCCTCTCTTACGGCGCTACCGTCAGCGAATTCGGAATATAGCTCGGCACGACCTGCACCCAGCTCTGGCCGATTTGGAGCGGGAACGGGTTACCCTGGGCGTCGGTGAAGGTCAGTTGATCGTTGCGGCCGTCGCGATGCCACGTCACGTCGTAGCGCTGGCCGTCGCGGAAGACCACCGCCGGGCCGGAACCCCACAACTGAATCTCGATCGACAGCGCCGCGCAGACGCCGTTGGTGATCTGCTCGCAGATGTCGGGATCGTTGACGTGGAAGGGGTTCAGATAGATGACGTTTGAGACGGTCACCTGCTCTTCGGTGTTGGCGTCGAGGTGCTCCTCGAAGTCCATCCAGCGGCGATACTGGCCGATCGCTTCATCGTAGACCCACTCGATCTCTTCCGTCTTATAGCTGATGTTGATCGTGCCGGCCGGCGAGCCGCCCGCTGGCGGCTCCTCGGTGAAGGCGTTGAAGGTGTTGAAGTGCGGCGCGGTGTTCAACCCCTTGGCCTCCACGGCCGCCCAGAGATCGGCCATGCGGATGTAGAGCGTGTGCTCAAACGCCTTGGTCGTGTCGCCGGTGCGGTAAAAGCCCGGCTCGCTGGCCCGCAACAGGCGGTCGGCGAAGTCGGAGGCGTTCAGCTTGCGGTTGACGCCGACGCTGGCCCCGGAGAAGGCCAGCATGGCATCGTACATGGCCGGCAGTTCTACGTCGATCAGGCGGGCGCTGCGGACGGGGCCGACGTTGGGCGGCACGGTGTCATAGAAAATGGCCGTAAAGCGCGTTACCGCTCCCTCCGTCCAGTGCTCGAAGATGATGTCGGCGTCGTTCAGGCCGGCCTGCGGGCGCGTGTAATCGGCCGGCGCGTTCGCCAGCTTGACGGCGATGGGCCGGCGCTCGAGCACGGTCGGGTCGTCCACCTCCTCGCCGGTCAGCGGGTTGCGGCCGGCGAATGCCTCAGCGTTGTTAGCCAGCACGACGGTGTCGGGCGCGGGCGTCACTTCGGGCGTCGGCGGCGCGAGCGTCACCTCGGGCGTGACGACGACGGCCGGCGGCAGTGTCGGAGTCGCGGCCGTCGTCGCTGTGGGCGGGACGGGCGTGATGGTCGCCTCGACCTCGGCCTGGGCCGTAGCCAGCGCGCCGGTGGGCGGCGCGGGTACGTCGCCCGGCTGGGCGCCGCTCCCGCCACAGGCGACGGCGAATAGGGCTACGATGACGAGCAGCAGTGCAAAGCGTTTCGACAGCATGATATTCCTACCGATGATTCAAGTCTAAGCCGGCAGCCGCGCGACCAGCGCGCCCGCGGGCCATCTCGAATTGTACGTCAATTGGGCATAGAAGGCGTTACGATTGTCCGACTGGTTGCCTACCGCTCACCGCCGCCAACCAGCGCTCCATCTCCCCCGGCCGCCGGAAGCGCCAGACGCGCAGGTGGGCGTATTCCGGCTTGTCCAGTTCGGCCAGGTATTCGCGTCGCCGCCGGTAGTGGGTCTGGAGTACAAAGAGGAAGAGGGAATCGCGGCTGGCGAATTGTGCCCGGAACCGCTCACGGTTGCCGCCCCACAACTCCTCTTGAGTGAAGACGCGGCGGACAGTGCGTCGCAGCAGCCGCCACAAGACGAGCGGCAGCGGGTAGTCGAGCCAGACGAGCGTATCCGCCCGGCTCCAGACGATGTCGCGCACCTTGCTGTAGTTCCCGGCCACGATCCAGCAATCGCCGACCAGCGCAGCCGACATCCGCTCGCGCAAAACAGGCACGAGCGCGGGCGTCCAGTCCGGCCCCCAGTTCAACGCGTCGATATCGACGAAGGGGCAGCTCAACCGCGCCGCCAGCCGCTCGCCGAGCGTGCTCTTGCCGGAGCCGGTTGTGCCGATGATGGCGACGCGGCTGATCATGGCGCGTCGGGCGCTTCCTCCAGCGGCAACCGGACGGCCAGCGTCGCGCCCGATCCGCTCGCCTCGGCCGCCACCCGACCGCCGTGCCCCTCGACGATGGCCTTGACCATCGCCAGGCCGAGACCGCTGCCGGGGTAGCCGGCGGCGTTGCCGCCGCGGTGGAAGCGCTCGAACACGTGGGGCGCGTCGGCGGCGGGGATGCCGATGCCCGTGTCGGTCACGGTGAGCGCGGCCCACTCACTATCCGCGCGCATCCCAACCCGCACCGCCCCACCCGGCGGCGTGAACTTGAGCGCGTTGTCGAGCAGGTTGCCGATGGCCTGACCCAACTGGCGCGCGTCGCCGATGACGTGCAGCGGCCCGGCCGGCAGTTCCAGCACGAAGCGCACCCCACCCTGTTCGGCGCGCGAGGCGTAGGGTTCGCTGGTCGCCCGCAACAAGTCGCCCAGGTCGAGCGGCGCACGTGCCCGCTCGGCCGCGTCCGTCTCCAGCCGAGAGAGGGCCAGTAGCCCCGTCGTTAGCGTCTCCAGCCGCAGCGTCTGCTCCCGCGCCCGCGCCAGTCGCGCCCCCTGAGCGTCGCCGGCCGACGCGGCCAGCAGTTCCAGGTCGGAGCGAAGGGCGGTCAGCGGCGTGTGCAACTCGTGGGCGGCGTCGGCAACGAAGCGCTGCAAGGCGTCCACCGTCTCCTCGACCCGCCCGGCCATGCGGTTGAACGACTCGGTCAGGACGGCGATCTCGTCTTGCCCGACGACCTCGGCCCGGACGGCCAGATCGCCTCCGGCCATGCGACGGGTGGCGTCGGTCAGGGCGAGGATCGGCCGGGTGATGCGCCGGCTGGCCGCCCAACCGACCAGCGCGGCCAGCAGCACAGCCACCGCCCCGGCAATGGCCCAACCGCGGGCTACGCTGCGCAGGATGTCGCGCCCATAGGCCGGGCCATCCAGCAGTTCGACGTAGCCCAGCGTCTCGCCCGCCAGGTCGAGGATGGGTCGCCGCACCACCAGATTCGAGCGCTCCCCGGTCGAAGAGAGCGCCGGGTTCAGGCCGAAGCCGAACAGCGTGCCGATGGTCGGCAGCCGGGAGGCGGGGGGCGCGTCGCCGCCCTGTGTCGTCACCACCTCGTCCAGGTTGCGGCTGAACGTCGCGTCCTCGACGATGATGGTGGAGGAGTAACTGCTGGTCGCGCCGCTCTCGCCCTGCTCGATGGACTGGCTGAAGGATTGGGCCACGTCGCCGACCGTCACGTCGATAGCGATGCGCGTGGAGCCGTCGGTCGTCGCCGGGTCGCCCGAGTCGGCGTAGACCGTCGCGCCGGCCGGGCCGGTCACGCGGACGCGGGTCTGAGTCAGGAAAGCCAGTCCGGCGATCTGCGCCTGGAGCCAGCCGGTCGGAGCGATGTTGTCGGCCATCGGCCCGGCGATCTCCTCGGCGATGACGTCGGCGTTGGCGATGAGATAGTCCAGTTCCCGCTGGCGGTAGACGCCGCGCAGGGTGATGAGCAAGACGGCCCCCAGCGCCAGCACCGCCAGCAGGGCAATGAAGGCGTAGGTCAGGGGCAGACGCCAGCGCAGGGACATGGGGATCATGGGGCGGAGTATAGCAGACCGGCCGCCCGGCCCGCCATACTCCGCACGCGAACTAGAAGCCGGGCAGCGGGCCGAAGACGACGACCGTGGCGATGATCCGGTCGCCGCGCCGTTCGCCCCAGACCTGCATCTCCATCTGCGGCTCGATGGCGTCGGCCGAATCCGCCGGCCGGACGACCTGCTGCAAGTCGCGCTCGCCGCTCTCGGTGGGCATGCCGGCCTGAAAATCGGTCACGTCGCGGTAGAGCGCCGTGTCCGGCCCGATCACGACTTCCACCTGCGGCCCGTCGGTGCGCGGGACGACGGAGCGGGACTCCTGGCCGGTGTTCGGGTCCACCTGGACTTCGACGGCCACGTCAATGTTGCCCGTGCCCAGCATGACGCTGTTGTCCTGGCGGCTGACGACGATGCCGCTGGCCGCCGACGGCTCGTCCGGCAGTTCTGGCGCGGGCAGGAAGTTGGTGCGCACCGACACCGGGCCGCTGCCGTTGTCGATCACCGACTGCATGACCCGCCCCTCGCCCGCCCCGGCGGTCGTCGCGCCCTCGTCGGCCAGCAGCTGGATGGCAGTATAGGCCCCCGCGGCCAGGATGGCGGCCACGGCGATAACGGCGACGACGCCGACGGCCAGGATGATTCGCGTGTTTCGTTTCATGGTATAACCTCCAGAAAAGTGTGCTCAAACTACCTGTCACTCATAGCGCAGCGCCTCGATGGGATCGAGACGCGCGGCGCGCACGGCCGGGTAAAGCCCGAACACCAGCCCGGTCAGCAGCGCCACGACAAAAGCCAGCGGGATGCTGTCCGGCGAGAGCAAGGCCACGCCGCGATTCAGCCCGGCGGCCAGCGGGATCGCCAGCACGCCCGCGGCGATACCCATCAGCCCGCCGAGACCGCTGATGAGCACCGCCTCGGCCAGGAATTGGGCGATCACGTTCTCCCGCGTCGCGCCGATAGCCAGACGGATGCCGATCTCGCGCGTGCGCTCGGTCACGCTCACCAGCATGACGTTCATGATGCCGATGCCGCCCACGACCAGCGAGACGACGGCCATTGCCGCCAGCAGGAAGGCGAAGGTGCGCGCCGCCTCCTGTTGCGCGCCCAGGATGTCCTGCCGCGTTGTCAGTTGGAAGTCATCCTGGTAGTCGCCCGCCTCGTCCTTGTCGATGCCGTGCCGTTGTCGCAGAAAGGCGCGAATCTGCTCCTTGGCCTCAGCCATGCGCGCCTCGTCAGTCACCCGCGCCGTCACCGCCACGGACGGCTCGCGGTCGTAGAGGTTGCGAATGGCCGTGCTGATGGGCAGGTAGAAGGCGTCGTTGGGGCGGCTGCGGCCGGCCAGCAGCGGATCGATGACCTCCAGTTCGACCAGCACGCCAATGACCGCGCAGCGCCGCCGGTTGACCCACACCACCTCTTCCAGCGGGTCGCGGTCGCCGAACAGGTCGTGGGCCGTCTGCTGGCCCAGCACGCAGACGTCGGCCCCGGCCAGCACTTCGGCCGGCGTGAAGAAGCGGCCCCGCGCCAGCAGCGCCCCGGCCGAGAGCGGCGCACCGTCCGGCCAGCCCACCGGCTGCACTTCGCCCCCGGCGGCCAGGTCGGCCAGCGCCGTGGCCGTCGCGCCGAAAACGGCCAGGTCCAGCACGCCGCGGCCGTAGCGCACCTTGCCTTCCCCACCGATGGACATGGCGACGCTTGCCACCAGCGGCAGTTCGGTCAGGCGCAACCCATCCTCATAGGAGAGAATCTGGCCGACGGGCAGCAGTTCGCCCTCCTCCAGCTTCTCCTTCACGGCGATCTGGACGACGTCCGAACCGAGAAAGCGGAAATTGGCGTCCACGGCGGCCCGCGCGCCGTTGCCCAGCGCGAGCATGATGATGACCGAGGCCACGCCGATGACGATGCCCAGCGTGGTCAGCGCCGCCCGCAGCTTGTTGCCGCCAATGCCCTGGAGGGCGGTCAGCACGGTGTCGAGCGGGTTCATCGGGCGGCCTCCTCAGGCGCGCCGCTCTCCCGCAAGTGACCGTCGAACAGGGTCAGCAGCCGGCTGGCGCGGGCGGCCACCTGGGCATCGTGGGTGACCAGGATGATGGTGCGCCCCTCGTCCCGGTTGAGCGCCGCCAGCAGGTCGAGGATGTCGGCCCCCGTGCGGCTGTCGAGGTTCCCGGTCGGCTCGTCGGCCAGGATGATAGCCGGCGCCGCAACCAGGGCGCGGGCGATGGCGACGCGCTGCCGCTGGCCACCCGATAGCTCCGACGGGCGGTGCGCCAGCCGGTCGGCCAGACCGACGCGCGCCAGGGCTTCGCCCGCCCGCCGGGTCGCGTCGCGCCGCGCGCCGCCGTAGCGCAGGGGCAGGGCGACGTTCTGCAGCGCCGTCTGTCGCGCCAGCAGGTTGAAGGTCTGGAAGACGAAGCCGATCTGCCGGTTGCGGATGGCGGCGCGCTCGCGCCCGCTCAGTCCGGTCACGTCGCGCCCTTGTAGCCAATACCGGCCGCCGCTGGGCGTGTCCAGGCAGCCGAGCAGGTGCATCAGCGTTGACTTGCCGCTGCCCGACGGCCCCATCAGGGCGATCATCTCGCCGGCCTCGACGGTGAAGCTGACGCCGCGCAGGGCGGCTATCTCGCCCCCGCCCAGACGGTACGTCCGTGTCAGCCCCTCGACGGCGATGACCGGGGCAGTATCCTGGGCCGCGTTCATTCGGCCACCACCTCATCCCCCTCCGCCAGGCCGGAGATTACCTCGGTGTACACGTCGCCGCGCAGGCCGACCTCGACCGCGCGCAATTCACGCCGCCCGGCCACCCACACGTCAACCGTGGCCGTCGCCTCGCCGCCGCGCACCAGGGCGCGCGGCAGGCGTAACGCATCGGCGCGGCGCTCGATGATGATCGAGGCGTCCACGGTCATGCCGGGCAGGATGCCGGCCGGCAGAGCGCCCTCCAGGCTCAGGTAAACGGTGTAGAGCGGGCGCTCCTCGCCGGCGATCCGGCGCGGTACGATGCGATCCACTCGCCCCCGCACGGCAGCGTCGGGCTGGGCGTCGAAGAACAACTCCGCCATCTGCCCCGTCCGCACGAGCGGCAGGTCTTCCTCGATGACCGTCGTCTGCGCCTCTACGGCTGTCGGGTCGGACAGCAGCAGAAGCGTCTGGCCCGCGCCGACCATCTCGCCCGTACGGGCGGCCGTCTCCAGCACCACCCCATCGAACGGGGCGAGCAGCGCCGTCGCCGCCAGCGCGGCTTCGGCCTCGCGCACAGTCAGACTCAGCAGCGGGTCCACGCCGCGCGCCTGTTGGTAGGCCAGTTCGGCCTCGGCGCGGCTCAGGTCAGTCTGGCGCGCGGCGACCTCTTCGCCGGCAGCCCATTGGCGGTTGCGCGCCGCCGCCAATTCCGCCTCGGCGACCTCGCGCTGGCGCTGCGCGGCGACGTACTCCAGGCGATACCCCTCCACCACGTCGGCCGGCTCCCAGGGACGATCGAGCGCCTTGTTGTACTCGTTCAGGGCG
>NZ_JAYRVJ010000177.1:0-3850 GCF_041918635.1 Promineifilum sp. (SeqCode) | reverse complement strand
CGGCGGCCCGTGGCCGACATGGCATTCTTGGCCTGGTCAATGCGCCGCTTCGCCTCCTGCGAGGTGTGCAGCTGATCGCCATAGAGTCGGGCCAATTCGTCGTCGGCTCCCTTCTGGTTCTGAGATAACAACAATTGCTTCAGGATCGTGTTGTGCTCGCGCAGCTTCTCCAGCCGCCAATCGAGCACCGACAACGCCAGCGCGTCGGGCAAGCGGCCCAGCTTCGGTTCCGGTGTGGGCGACAATGTGAGCAACCCCTTAACCCTATCTGCCAGCACCGAGTCAAGACTATCGCACAATTCCGCAATCGTGGCAACCGTTGGCAGCGTCGCTCTCTGAGTAATTTCCGCGAACAGGGCCCGATCCTCGGCCAGCCGGAAATCCTCCGCGCTGACCTCGGGTATCTTCTGCGCCCTCAGGATGCGGTTGACGTGCGGCAGCACGCCGGGATACTCCAGGCACTCGCGCAGAAAGTGGGCCTCCAGCCGGTCGGGCTTGCGCATGTGGCGCGCCGACAGCTTGCCAGCCGACGACAGCCGCCCGCCCACCGCCGGCGGCAGATCGCCCCCCGGCGGCGCGTCGTCCCAGAACGGCGCGTCCTCCGGCATCGCCGGGTGCGCCCCCCCTTCCGAGGTGGGTTGCCCCTGCGCGGCCTTACTCCCCTGCGCCCCTGCGCCCCCGCTCCCCCGCTCCCCCGCTCCCCTGCTCCCCCGCCCCCCGACTCCTGTCGGGCCCCTGCCCCCCCCGCTCTTCTTCAACCTCACCTGCTCCTGCCGCACCGCCTCCACATTGACCCCCAGCGTCCGGGCCAGCACCGTCAGGTAGTGGTCGCGCTCCACCGGGTCGGCGATGTCGTTGATGAGCGGCAGCACCTGGGCGGCGGCGGCCGACTTGCCCTTGGCGTCGCCCGGCCGCAGCTCGGCGGCCACGACCTGGATGACGTAGTCCACCACCGGCCGCGCCTCCTTCAGCAGCCTGGGCCAGGCCGTCGGGTCGGTGCGGATGAGCTTGTCCGGGTCTTGCCCCTCCGGCAGGGTGACGATGCGGATGTCGGCCTTCAGCCGCCCCTCCAGCTGCACCAGCCCGCGGGCGTCGAAGCGCACGTCCAGGTCGCGGTCGAGCGTCTCCCGCGCCAACTGGAGGCTGCGCAGCGTGGCCTTGGCCCCCGCCGCGTCCGGGTCGAGGGCCAGCACGAAGCGCTTCGTCTGCTTCTGCAGCAGCCGCAGTTGCGTCTCGGTCAGGCTCGTCCCCATCTGCGCCACCACGTTGCGGAAGCCGTGCTGCCACGCCTGCATCACGTCCATGTACCCCTCGACCAGCACCACCTCCCGCGCCTCGCGGATGTGGCGCCTGGCCATGTCCAGGCCGAAGATGAGGTGGCCCTTGTCGAACAGGGGCGTCTGCGGGCTGTTCAGGTACTTGGGCACGCCATCCGGGTCGAGCGTGCGCGCCCCGAAGCCGACCACGCGGCCGTCGGCGTCGCGGATGGGGATCATCAGCCGCCCCCGGAAGCGGTCATAGCGGGTGCGGCGCTCCTCGTGCTCCGTCAGCAGCCCGACGGTCATCAGTTCCGGCTCGGTGTAGCCCTGAGCGGTGAAGTGGGTCTTCAGCGCGTCCCACGAATCGAGGGCGAAGCCCAGGCGGTAGGCGGCGATGGTGTCGTCGCTCAGCAGCCGGCCGGCGATGTAGCGGCGGGCGGCCTCGGCCTGCGGCGCGTGCAGCAGCAATTGGTGGAAGTAGAGCGAGGCGGCGTCGAGCAGGGCCGCCCAGCGCGTCTCCGACGCCTCGCGGGCGGCGTCCTTCGGCCGGTGCTCCTCCAGCGTCACCCCCGCCCGCCTGGCCAGCTCGACCAGCGCCTCCTTGAAGTCCCAGCCGTTCTTCTTCATCACGAAGGAGAACACGTCGCCCCCCTCGCTGCACGCGCCGAAGCAGCGCCACGTGCCCGACTCGGGGAAGACGTAGAAGGCGGGGGTGCGGGTGTTGGGGTGGAAGGGGCAGAAGCCGGCCCAGTTCCGGCCCGACTTGCGCAGCGTCACGCCGGCGTCCTGGATGACGTCGACGATATCGAGCCGGTTCTTAATCTCTTGCGTTACCGTCATGTCAAAGAGAAAGCATCCGCAGATTACGCAGATTGAGCAGATTACAGAATCCAAAACCCGTAGGGGCGCACCTGCGTGTGCGCCCGCCGCCCGGCGGATTCAGTTGTGGACGCGGATCAATCGGCAGGGGGAATTATAGCGCAAAGCGGGCGGATGTTCGAATAGCTTGACGACAAACCAGCCGTCGTTTGCCTGATTCGCCATTCCACTGAATACTTCCCCTTATCAACGATGTCCGGATCCAGCATGAGTAGTTACGCGTCGCTGCGGCGATCCCCACATACCACAGTGCTCATTGTCTTCGGCGCGTACTTGCTGCTCACCATCCTCATCACCTGGCCCGCCGTCGGCCGGCTGGGCGTCGCCATTCCCGACCTGCTGGGCGACGGCTACGTCCACCTGTGGACGTTCGACTGGCTCAAGCAGTCGTTCGCCGCCGGAACCGACCCGCTGTTCACCACCCAACTCTTCTTCCCCGTCGGCGCCAGTCTGGCCAACCACAACATCGCCTGGGTGCACTTTCTGCTCTGGCTGCCCCTCCAGGCGCTCCTGGGCGGGCCGGCGGCCTTCTCGCTGGTGTTCCTGCTCAACTACCCCCTCACGGCGCTGACGACCTTCCTGCTCGTGCGCCGCGTCACCGGGTCGGCCGCGGCGGCCTTCATCGGCGGGCTGGTGGCCGGCTTCTGGCCCTACAACATCTCCCACCACAGCCACCCCAACCTGATCGCCATCTGGTGGGTTCCGCTCATCCTGCTGGCCCTCGAAGACCTGTTCGCCCACCGGCGCTATCGCCACGCCGTCCTCCTGGGCGTCCTGGTCGGCCTGCTGGGCATCACGCGCTGGCAACTGCTCGTCATCAGCGGCATCCTCCTGGGCCTGGCCTTCCTCTGGCAGCTGGCCCGCTGCCCGCGCCGCCACTGGCCGCGGGTCTTCCTCCTCCTGTCCGTGGCCGGCCTCATCGCCGCCCTCCTCATGACCCCCTTCCTCCTGCCCGTCCTCAGGTATCAGGCGGCCCGCGGCAACCCGGAAGAACTGCTGGTGAGCGACGAAGAGGCCTATGGCAGCGACCTGGCCGCCTACCTGTTGCCCAGCCGCTACCATCCGCTCTGGGGGCCGGCGGTCATGCGCTTCATCGGCCGCTTTGCCGGCAACGCCGTCTACGTGCGCTTCATCGGCTTCACGCCCCTCCTGCTGGCCCTTCTCGGCGCGGTCGCCCGGTGGCGCAAAGCCCTTTTCTGGACGCTCGTGGCGCTCATCTATCTCGTCCTCTCCCTCGGCTCGCCCCTCTACGTGCTCGGTCGCCCCTACTGGACGATGCCCTACAGCCTGCTGGAGAACAGCTTCGCCTTTCAACTCGTGCGCTTCCCCGACCGCTTCAACGTCATGCTGGCTATCCCGGTCGCCGTGCTGGCCGGCCTGGGCGTGGCCTGGCTGCGCGGCCGCGTCCGGCCCCGCCCCGCCTTCGCCCTGACCGCGCTGGCCGGCGTCCTCATCGTCGTCGAGTACCTGGTCGCCTACCCCATGCTGCCCCTGACCACGCCGCCGTGGTATGCCACCCTGCCGCAATCGGACGAGCCGGTGGGGCTGCTGGACATCCCCATCTGCCCCCAGGCGGCGCACAACAAGCGCTACATGTTCTACCAGCTCCAGCACGGCCACCCGCTGGTGCAGGGCCACATCTCCCGGCCGTCGCGGGAAATGTTCGCCTTCATCGACAGCGTGCCCCTGCTCCAGCAGATCAACTGCCGGCT
>NZ_JAYRVJ010000176.1:0-15813 GCF_041918635.1 Promineifilum sp. (SeqCode) | reverse complement strand
TACATGGCGACCTGGCGCGGGTAGGCGATGGCGCTCTTGCGGCTGCTGCTGTCCAGCGCCTCGGCCGTCACGTTATAGTAGCGGCAGATGATGTCGAGCACCTGCTCGACCGTCACGCGCTCCGCCCGGCGCATCGTGTCGGCCAGGGCGCGGTTGACGAGGTTCTGATCAATGGCGTCCCCTGTTAACTGCGCGTAAGCCACCACCTTGTTCAGCGCCCCCTCCAGCTCGCGGATGTTCTGCCGCACCTGGTGGGCGATGAACTCGATGACGTAATCGGGGACGGAATAGTTTAACTCGTCCGCCTTGGCCAGCAGGATGGCCCGGCGCGTCTCCTCTTCCGGCGGCTGCACGTCGGCCGACAGCCCCCATTCGAAGCGCGACAGCAGCCGCTCCTCCAGCGTCGCCAGCGCCTTGGGCGGCCGGTCGCTGGAGATGACGACCTGCTTACCCAGACTGTGCAGATCGTTGAAGGTGTGGAAGAACTCCTCCTGCGTGCCGTCCTTGCCGGCGATGAACTGGATGTCATCGACCAGCAACACATCGACGGTGCGATAGCGCTCGCGGAACTCCGGCATCTGCTTGGTGCGAATGGCCAGTACCAGATCGTTGGTGAACGTCTCGGCCGAGATGTAGCGGACGTGGCAGCCGTCCTGGCGGCAGCGGTGGCCGATGGCCTGCAACAGGTGCGTTTTGCCCAGCCCCACGCCGCCGTAGATGAACAGCGGGTTATAGGTCTGGCCAGGATTCTCGGCCACCGATAGGGCCGCGGCGTGGGCCAGCCGGTTGTTCGGCCCGACGACGAACGTCGAGAAGGTGTAGCGCCGGTTCAGCGCGGTCTCGTCTAGCCCTCCCCCGTTGCCATTGTTGGCGCCGCCGGAGGAGCTGGCGCGGCTAGAGCGCGCCGGTTCTTCCGCCGCGGTGGGCTTGACTTCGGCGCGGCCGTCACTGTTGACCAGCGCCGTGTTCGGCGCGATGATCTCATCGGACCAGACGACGAAGCGCACCCCCACGCGCTCGCCGACCACGTTGGACAGCGTCCGGACGATCAGGTCGTACAAACGATTTTCCAGCCAGTCCTTGGCGAAAAAGTTGCGAACCCCAACGACGAACTCGTTGCCGGCCCGGGAGAGGGCGCGCGTGCCCTGCAGCCACGTGGTGAACGTGGCTCGCGTCATTTGCATTTCCAACTCCCCCAGAGCTGCCTTCCAGGCCATCTCGGGCGTTAGCGATACGGTAGTCATGCTCTTCCCTCGGTAAGCGGCCGGCAGGCGTACTTCAACCTCGGTAGACCCGCTTGGTGAATTTCGATCGGACAGACAAATAGAGGCAGTCGCCAGAGCCATTGAGCGCGCGAAGGACGGACTGGGCGACTCCGGACGTGGAACTCCGGCAGACGGGTGGGTGTGGGCTGGCGGCATTGTGTCCCGCCGGCGCTCTCTCAATGGTCAGAACATTCTAACATGGGGGTGGGAGTGGAACAATGGGTAACAAGGCGATCCGGCTTAAACCTCTTGACTTTTTAAGATAAGGCAATGTTAAAGAAACTAGGTCATTATACGCATGAAATCCATCATTCCGCCACGTTCCAACAAGTTGGCATGACCGCCGTCGCTTACCCCCATATATGGGCGGTGTTTACCATAACACGCGGCGTCTGTCCGTAGTTTAGGCTGCCATATAGGCATCGTCAACGAGCGCCTATGATGCGATAAAAGTACAATAGCGGCAATAGCGGCCGGAAAAGCGGTGGAATTATTGCAGAGACGCTATGTGGAAATAGATAGTGGCAGGCAACAGGGTAGGGGGAGGTGGCTTACTTCGCGGAGGCTCAGGCCGCCGGACGACGCCCCGACCGCGCCGCCGGAGCCGCCCGCAACGAGACGACGACCCACAGGACAAGCGCCACGCCCAGCCCGCCGAGGCCCACCCACAGCCAATTGAAGCCCCGCGCCGCCTCGATGTCCACCTCAAAGGCGACCTCGTCGCTTGCGCCGCGCGCGCCATCGGCCGACACGGCCACCCGCCAGCGCCCCGGCGTTACCCGGTCGTTGAACTCGGCGGCGTAGAGCAACTGGTTGGTGCTGTCGGTTCCGGCCACGACGCTCACCACCTGCGCCGGGTCGGCCGCCGGCGTCAGCCGCACCGTCACCGTCACGTCGTTGACGATGAACTCCTGCGTCTGCGGATCGAGCACGGCCACGACGACGTGCGCTTCGTCGGCGCGCAGAGGATCGGGGTCAGTCCAGATGGACAGGGTATACGGGCCGGCTGGCGCGTTGAGCATCTGCGGCCGGCCGATGCCGTGCGCGTAGACCTGGCCGAAGCCGGCAACGGTGATGAGAAGGAAGAGGAACACAGAGAGACACAGAGATCGCACAGAGTTCCACAGAGACAAAGAGAGTATCTTCCACTCTGTGGAACTCTGTGTCCGCCCTCTGTGTCTCTCTGTGTTCCTCTTTTCTTGCATCATTGGCAATCTGCGTAATCTGCGGATGATCCTCTTACCCTCCCAGAAGCGCCCCGCGCATTTCCATGGGCAGGTTGAACGTCGCCAGCGCAGCCGCGGCCAGGCCCAGCCAGAGGATCAGCCAGGGCAGCAGCGCCCGCATGGCGACCGGCGGCGACTCAAAGTCGCGCTGGCCGATGCGCTGGGCCACGAACAGGCTGGCGGCAAAGCCGATCAGCACGACAGCCGTCTGCAGCGGCAAGATCCAATCGCCCGGCAGCAGCGACCCCAGCGCCCAGTTTGGTTCGCCCAGCCAGGCGATGCCATGAGCGAGCAGAAAACTCTGGAGGACGGGAACTAGGGTCGTCGCGCCGGTGATGAAGTGGAAGGCGTAGTGGGCCAGCCAGACGGCAAAGGCCAGGGGCGCGAAGGCCGGCGCATAGCGGCTGAAGCTGACCCGCAGCGGCTCGGCCCGCCCGGCCAGTGTCCGGCTCAATCCGGCCGCCGCCAGCCCGGCTGCAGCCGGTAGGGCCAGGCTGAGCGCGGCAAAGGTGATCGCCAATAACAACGGCTCGTTGGTTGTTCCCAGCGCGCCGGCCAGCCACAGTTGCAGGTCGTAGAACGGCGGAACCATGCCGAAGGCGTTGCTGACCGCAGTGAAGGCGAAGACCATGACCAGGAAGGACACGTCCCAGCGGCGCGGCCAGGTCGCCTCCACCAACTCGCGCCCCGGCGGGCGCAGGGCCAGGGCCACGTTGTCGTAGGGGCAGGCGCGGGCGCAGTCGAGGCAGAAGACGCAATCGAGATTGCTGCGCACGGTGGGCGGGAACAACTCCGTGCCGCAGCCCAGGGCGCGCGGCGAACCGTTGACGCACTCCTTGCCGGGGCAGGCGCGGCACACCTCGCGGTCGCGGACGGTGATCTGCGAGGGCGAGACGGTGCTGGCGACGAAGTTGAACGTGCCCAGTGGGCAGACGTACTTGCAGAAGGGCGACTCAGCGAAGAGCGCTTCCAGCACGAACGCGCCGGCGAAGTAGCCGATGATGACCGCCGCGGTCAACTCCGGCCCCGCCCACAGGTCGAGCCATTCATAGAGATAAAGGAAGGCGACGAAAGCGGCCACGGCCAGCCACTTGTTGCGCAGGGCGCGCGGCCAGCGCCGCCCGCGCCCGCTGAGCCGCAGGGCGACGGTGCGCGGGATGGTGAAGGGGCAGCCCATGCAGAACAGGTTGCCGAAGAGGAGCAGGGCCACGATGACCAGCCCGCGGTAATGCACCCAGACCGACACGGTCGCCAGGTTCTGCGAGGCCAGGGGCGGCCCGGTGAAGCCATCATAGATGAGCAGCAGCGCGATCAGGAGCAGGGGGAGCTGCAATAGCAGGCGCCCGCGCCGGGCGCGCAGCAGCCGCCCAATTACCGGCGCGCGCAGCACGTCCCAACGCGGCGGCGGCCGGTGCAACCCCGGCTCCTCGTCCCTGACCTCAATCTCATCCAGCGCGATCATCTTTTCGGAGATATCATCCACAGATTAAGCAGATTTGGCAGATTCTAAAGATCTGTCCACACGTGTCTATAACCGTTTTCATTGGAACAGAATCCACAGCTTTTACAAGCTTCTCGATATGCCTCTTGAGATCTGCCTAATCTGCCAAATCTGCGGATGATTTCTTATTGTGCGGCGACGGTGAAGGAGAACTCGCGGCGCAGCGCCCGGCCGTCGGGCAGCGTCGCCTCCACTGTCACGATCCAGTCGCCAGCCATCGTCCACTCGAAGTCGACGGTGTAGATGCCCTCGCCGTGGCCGGTGGCCGTGGCGATGACGGGTTGCATCCCGGCGTGGGACATGTCGCCGCGCAACGTGACCGCTGTCGCGCCGTCAATGGCCGCGCCGGCCGCGTCTTGCAGCGTCAAATCGAGCGTCAGCGGGCCGACGACCCGCGTGTCCGGCCGCGGCAGCAGCCGCGCTCGCACCTCCGGCGCGCCGTCTACCGCCTCGGCCGAGCGCCGGCAACCCACTGCCGTCAGGAGCAACAGGCCCAGCAACAGCCGCCAACTCAGAGCCGTCCAGCGCTTCATCCCGCTACTCCTCGCGCACCGGCACGTCGAGGGTCATCTCGCCGGCCTTCTCGAACGTCAGCGTCAATGACACCGTGTCGCCGGCCGCGGGAGGCTCGGCCACGCCCATGAACATGATGTGCAGGCCGCCGCGCTTGAGTTCCACCGAGCCGCCGGCCGGCACTTCGACCCCGCCTTCGACGGGGCGCATACCCATCGTGCCGTCTTCGCTTTCAAACGATTCGTGAATCTCAGTCATGCCCAGCGGGCTGCTGGCGCTGATCAGGCGGTCGGCCTCGCTGCCGCCGTTGTTGATGACCAGATAGGCCGCCGCGTTACCGCCGGCCATCGCCGGCGGGCGGGCCCACGCGCCTTCGATGGTGATCCCACCGGCCGCGGTTTCGCCGCCGGTCTCGGTCGTGGCATCGCCGCCACAAGCGGCCAGCAACGCGCCGAGAAGCAATAGGGCAACAAGTAACTTCCGTAACATGGCAATCGGTCTCCCCGGTATCTCGCTCGGATCAGCCCGCGCGAGTTGGCTATAGTATACCCTCTTGCCAGAGAACTCGCAGGTTAGGTGGTAGGGGCGCACCTGCGTGTGCGCCCTGGGCAGACACGCAGGTCTGCCCCTACTTAAGCTCTGGGCAGACCTGCGTGTCTGCCCCTACTAAGGCGCGTTGTGGCCGTGCCCGGCATCGTCCGCGGCGGTGTCGGGCGCCGCTTCATACCCCTTAGCCTGGAGCAACTCCTGCATATAGTCGATCTCCAGGTTTTGCGCCTCGAGGATCGAATTTGCCAGGACGCGCACCGGCTCCGTCGCCGCCTCGTCGAGCGCCGCGGCGGCCATGTCCACGCCGGCGCGGTGGTGGGGGATCATCAGTTGCAGGAAGAGGGCGTCGGCCGCCACGCCGGTCGCCTGGCGCAGACTATCCAGCTGCTCGGCGGTGGCCATGCCCGGCATCAGCCCTTCGGTCGGCATGCCCATCCAGGCCATGCGCGGCCCGGCCGATGTCCAGGGCACGCCCCAGGCGTCGAGCCAGCCGCTCATGATGCCGATCTGGCCTTGCTGGGTGGTCAGGATGTCGAAGGCCAGCGAGCGGATGGCCGGGTCGTCGCTGCGGTCGTAGACCAGGGCCGCCATTTGGACGGCCTGCTCGTGGTGGACGCTCATGTCGCGGGCGAAGCCAACGTCGGCCGAGTCGGCCGACGGCGTGCGCGCCCCGCGCAGCAGATAGCCGGCCAGCGCGCCAACCAGCAGCGCGCCCAGAGCCACGGCCAACAGGATAGGCCACAGCAGGCGGGTTGGTTCCAGGTTGTCGTCGGGTTCCAGGGTGGTGGGATCGGCGGTTGTATTCATGGCGCTCATCTTTAGGTGAATAACTGTTCCGGCCCGCTTACCGCGCGTCGGCCGGGCTTTGAAACTTAGCACGGATGGGCGATCCGTTCAATGCGATTCACCTTTCTCTCAAATGGGCCGCTGGTGGGGTAGGGGATGGGATCAGGCGTTATGGCTGCTTCATAGTTAGACTAAGGTTTATTAGTATTACTAACTTGTTCGTCAGACCTGACGGGTGGGCGACCACACGTTTCGTCACTATCAGCGTACTATTGGCAACCCACCTGTCGGTCTAAGCGCTGAAGAACAGCAATGAATTGCCTGACTACGAGCACAGGGTAGAATCTCTCACTAAACCCCATCACATTCGCGGCCGCCGGGCGTTCGGCGAGCGACAAGGCCACGCGGGCGCAAACATCGACAAGTTCTCGCCTGGGAGTATGCAACATGGAAGCATTTCAACTGGATCAAGGCGCTATTGACGCCATCGTTGGCGGGTATCACGGCGCGCCATTCGACGTACTTGGTCCGCGTCTCATCGACGGCCATCTCGTCATCCGTGTCTTCTGGCCAGGCGCGGCCGGCATGGACGTGGTCACCGACGAGGGTCAGCGCGTCGCCATGACCGCCGTTCACGACGCGGGCCTGTTCCAGGCCGTCTTGCCCGATCAGGCCGAGCTCGTTCCCTATCGCCTCGACGTCACGTTCCACACCGGCCAGCGCGGAACCTTCGCGGACGTGTACTCCTTCCCGGCGACGATGACGGAGTACGACGCCCACCTGCTGGCCGAGGGTACGCACCTGCACATCTACGAGCGACTGGGCGCACACCTACGCGAACTGGATGGCGTGCCGGGCGTGCTGTTCTGCGTCTGGGCCCCCAACGCCCAGCGCGTCAGCGTCGTCGGCAATTTCAACAATTGGGACGGCCGTCGCCACCCCATGCGCTTCCACCACAACAACGGCATCTGGGAACTGTTCATCCCTGATCTGGGCGAGGGCACGCTCTACAAGTACGAGATCAAGACCTACTATCAGAACTACATGGTCACCAAGACCGACCCGGTGGGTTTCGCCGCCGAGCTACGGCCAAAGAACGCCTCGGTGGTCTGGGACATCGACAAGCACCAATGGCAGGACGACGACTGGATGGCCTCGCGCGGCGAGCGCCAGGGCTTCCGCGCGCCGGTGAACATCTACGAACTGCATCTCGGCTCCTGGCGGCGCAAGAACGGCTGGGAGTGGCTGACTTACCGCGACCTCATCCACGACCTCATCCCCTACGTCAAGGAGATGGGCTTCAGCCACATCGAGCTGCTGCCGGTGGCCGAGCATCCCTCCGACCAATCGTGGGGCTACCAGGTGACCGGCTTCTACGCGCCCACCAGCCGCTTCGGCACGCCGGACGACTTCATGGCCTTCGTCGACGCCTGCCACCAGGAGGGCATCGGCGTCCTGGTCGACTGGGTTCCGGCCCACTTCGCCACCGACGAGTTCGCGCTCGGCTTCTTCGACGGCACTCACCTCTATGAGCACGACGACCCGCGCCAGGGGCGTCACCTCGATTGGGGCACGCTCATCTTCAACTACGGCCGCAACGAGGTCAGCCAGTTCTTGATCAGCAACGCCATCTTCTGGCTGGATAAGTACCACATTGACGGCCTGCGCGTGGATGCTGTGGCCTCGATGCTCTACCTCGACTTCTCGCGCAAGCCGGGAGAGTGGGTCGCCAACCGGTATGGTGGGCGCGAAAACCTGGACGCGGTCGCCTTCGTCCGCCGCTTCAATGACGCCGTCCATAGACTCTACCCCACCGCCATCACGATGGCCGAGGAGTCCACCTCATGGCCCGGCGTCACCCGGCCCACGTCGGAGGGCGGACTGGGCTTCACCTACAAGTGGAACATGGGCTGGATGCACGACACGCTCCAGTACTTCAAGAACGAGCCCGTCCATCGCTCCTATCACCACGGCACATTGACCTTCTCGCTACTCTACGCCTTTAGCGAGAAGTTTCTGCTGCCCTTCTCCCACGACGAGGTGGTGCACCTGAAGCGCAGCATGCTGGACAAGATGCCCGGCGACGTGTGGCAGCGCTTTGCCAACCTGCGGCTGCTGCTGGCGTATCAGTGGAGCCACCCGGGTAAGAAGCTGCTGTTCATGGGGGCGGAGTTTGGTCAGTGGCGGGAGTGGAACGAGGCGGCCAGCCTGGACTGGTATCTGCTGGACAACGACCCGCGCCACGGCCAGTTGCGGGAGAGCCTGCGAGAGTTGAACCGCCTATACCATCAGGAGCGAGCGCTATACGAAGAAGATTACTCCTGGGAAGGGTTCCAGTGGATCGACCTGCACGACTACGAGCGCAGTATTCTGGGTTATGCCCGGCGCGCGCCATCCACAGGCGAGACGATCCTGGTAGTGCTGAACTTCACACCCGTCGTGCGCCACGGCTACCGCCTGGGTGTGCCGGAGCCGGGGGTGTATGAGGAAATCTTCAACAGCGACGCCGGCCATTTCGGCGGCAGCAACGTGGTCAATGAGCCGCGCCCCAGCGCCGAGGTGGGGTGGCACGGCCAGCCGCATTCTATCGAGATGATCTTGCCGCCGCTGAGCGCGGTGTTCTTGAAGCGGATAGGGTCGAATGAGTGAGAAGAGGGGTGAGGTGCGACCCACTTCGGAAAGTGGGTTGCACCTGGGGCCGCGCCTGTATCCGTTGCTGTTCAGGCCGGTGTTAAAGGATTACATCTGGGGCGGGCGCAATCTGGAGCGGCGGCTCGGCCGCCCCCTGCCCCCCGGCCGCGTGGCCGAAAGTTGGGAGATCGCCGCCCATGAGGATGGCGCGTCGATGGTGACCAACGGCCGCTATACCGGACTGACGCTGACCGCCGTCCACGAGGCGCTTGGGCTAGACCTCATCGGCCGGCGCAACGCCTGGGCCCAGGAGCGCGGCAAGTTCCCCCTGCTGATCAAGCTACTGGACGCCGCCGACCGGCTGTCGGTGCAGGTGCATCCCGATGACGCCTACGCCCTGGCCCACGAGGGCAACGAATTGGGCAAGACGGAGATGTGGGTGGCGCTGCACGCGGAGCCGGACGCGGCGATCATCCTGGGCGTTCGCGCCGGGGCCACGCCGGAGGGGTTTCGCGCCGCCATCGCCGAGGGAACGCTGGAGAAGCTGCTGCACGTGCTGCCTCTGCGCACGGGCGACCACGTCTGCGTGCCCAGCGGCAGTGTCCACGCTATCCTGGGCGGGCTGCTCATCGCCGAGATTCAGCAGAACTCCAACACGACGTACCGCGTCTATGACTGGAACCGCACGCAGGACGGCCGGCCGCGCGCGCTGCACGTGGACAAGGCGCTGGACGTGATCGACTTCGACCAGGTGGAACCCACACTATGCCCGGCCGAGCTGGTGGCGGATACGGGCGCGGTGCGGCGCTGGCGGCTCTGTCGCAACCGCTACTTCACGACGGAGCGCGTCGAGCTGGCTCCGGGGGCGTCGCTCGACGGGCGGTGCAACGGGGAAAGCCTGGAGATTTGGGGCGTCATCAGCGGCGCGGCGGAGGTGAGCGGTGGGGCCGCGAGCGTGGACTTGGCGGCGGTGCAGTTCGCGCTGCTGCCGGCGGCGTTGGGGGCGTTCACGGTGGCCGCCCCGGCCGGCGCGGTTTGTTTGCGCACCTACGTTGAAGAATGGAACGCAGATTACGCGGATTTAAGCTGATTTCCGCGGATAAGAGCCATCACATTCTTATCCGCGAAAACCCATCAAAATCAGCGTCATCAGCGTCCCATTCTTCCACCTTGCCATTTCCACTGGATGTGGTATGATTTCCTTCGCTCTCACGCCTCCAATCAGAATGGATTGAGGTAATTGACGGAGGATTTTAAGTTGGCTAATACGGAATCTGCGAAGAAGCGCATCAGACAGACCGAGAAGCGGACGCTGCGCAATCGCCACTACAAGGCTTCGGCCCGCACCCAGGTGAAGAAGGTGCGCCGGCTGCTCGCCGAGAATAAGCTGGATGAAGCCGAAGCGGCGGCTCGCGACGCGTACCAGACGCTCGACAAGGCCGCGCGCAAGAACGTGGTGCACCCGCGCAATGCCGCGCGCCGCAAGGGTCGCCTGATGGCCGCTCTGGCCGAGGCTCGCTCCACCGCCGGCAAACAGTAACAGGCGCGTCGGGCTCGCCCTGGCGGGCAAATTGATCGGTCTTGAGAGAGCACCGTCCATCGCGGTGCTCTTTTTTGCGTTAAGAGGAATCCACAGATCTCACAGATGACACAGATTGAAGAAAGATGAATCTGTGTCATCTATAAAATCTGTGGATTCTTCTTTAATGGTCGGGGAAGGAGCCGTTGCTGGTGATGGCGGGGCACGCGTTCAGCACGTAGCCCTGGCCGCGCACCGTCCTGAGCAGTTCGGGCTGGCTCGGATCGGCCTCGATGCACTCGCGAATCCAACGGACGTGCACGTCGAGAGTGCGCGTGTCGCCGATGAAATCCGTCTCCCAGACGACCTGCATCAGGTGGCGACGAGTCAACAACTGGTTCGGGTGGCGGATGAACGCCTCCAGCAGTTGCGCCAGCTTGGGCGTCAGCGTGAACTCCCCCTTCCCCGCCACCTCCACCGACCGCTTGCCGCGGAAGAGCGTGATCGAGCCGTAGCGGACGATCTCCTCCTTGGCGCTGTCGGCCGGCAGCAGGGCGCGCGCGCGGTTGAGTAGTTTGCGAGCGGAGAAGGGCCGCTCCAGGTAGACGTCGGCTCCCGCACTCGGATCGCTTGGCTCGCCAGAGGGGTGACTGAGGATGATGGGCGTGTGCTCGGCCAGCCGCCGCAGCCGCCGGCAGTTGCGCGCGCCGCTGGAGCGCATGGTGGAGGCATCAAAGACGATCAGATCCGCCTCATGCTGTTCAATCCATGCCAGCGCCTGCGCGCCGGTATGGACGATGACAGTATGATAGCTGGCCTTCTGTAGCATTGCCGCCAGCGACTCTCGGCCGGCGTTCTGCCCCTCCACCAGCAAGACGAGCGGACTTGAACCCATCGTTGCGCTCCTGATCCCTGAAGACGGAAATGCGATTATAGAGCCTATTGCCTCGTTGACAACCCGCAAAAGGTGGCAATTTGGGGCTTTTGGCGGCGGCGGCCGGCGATTTCACAGATTTTTCATAGACCTGACAGGTGGCGGCCATAGGACTCTGGTGGGAGCAAAACCTATGGCCGCCCACCTGTCAGGTCTTTCCACCATATTCACTGTTTGTGCATTGCCAGACCATTCCCCCGCCGGTATGATGGGCTGGTCAGGAAGGCTCACAGAATCTATGCGGACTATCGCCCGGTCAATCACGCGCTGGGAATGGCTCATTCTCCTGCTGCTCATGCCTATCATCCTGTTCCCGCCGCGGTATGGGCTGCTGGCGCTGCTGGTCATCCCTGTGCTGTGGGGGGCGCGTAAGCTGGCCGACGGCCACTTCGTGCCGCCCACACCCTATGACCTGGCGCTGTTGCTCCTGCTCATCATGGTGGGCGTCAGCGTGTGGGCGGCTTTCGATCCGGCGCTGAGCATGCCGCGCGTCGCCGCTATCCTGCTGGGGGTGGCGCTGTTCTATGGCGCGGTGGCCCGCGGCCGTAGCGGGCGGGGGCGCGTATGGCCGGTGGTGGTCTTCGTATTGGCGGCCGGGGCGCTAATGGGGCTGATCGGTCTGATCGGAGTCGTGTGGGCGCCGCCGTTCGACTACTTGAATGGCGCGCGCGCCCTGCTGCCGCGGGCCGTGGCTATTCCCGGTGCGGTGGGCGGCGTTGTGAGTCCCAATGAGTTGGCCGGCGTTCTGTGTTGGGTGGGGCCGCTGGCGTTGGGCTGCCTGATCGGCGCGGCGCGCCGCCGCCCCCGCGGCGCGCTGCTTATCATCCTGCTGCTGACCCTCTTCCTGTTGCTGACCAGCTTTCTGGTGGCGGCGACCCTCTCGCGGGGCGGCATGGTGGCGCTGGCCGCCGGGGTTGTGCTGGTGCTGGCCTTCTTCATCCCGTTCCGCTGGCGGCTGGTGTTGCTCGTCGGCTTCGTCGTCGTCGTCATCGGTTTGATCGCCTATGGCGGCAGCCAGCTGGAGGAGGACATCGTGGGCGACATGATGGGGCTGAGCGGCCGGCTCGAGATCTGGTCGCGAGCGCTGTTGGGCATCGCCGACTTCCCGCTGACCGGCATGGGCGTGAGCGGTTTTCGGCAAGTCGTCCACGTGCTCTATCCGCTTTTCACCATCTCGTCCGAGATCGACCTGGGTCACGCCCACAACCACCTGTTGCAGGCCGCGCTAGACCTGGGGCTGCCCGGGCTGGTGGCCTACCTGGCGCTATGGCTCATCAGCGCCGGGCTGCTGGCGCTCACAGCGCGCCGGCTGGTGCGGCGACGCGCCACGCGCCACCCCTATTACGCTCTGGTGGCCGGCCTGGCCGGTTCGCTACTGGCCGGCTGGCTGTTCGGGCTGGTCGATGCGGTCGCTCTGGGGGCGCGGCCGGCGTTCTTGTGGTGGCTGCTGCTGGGGCTGACGGCGTCCGTCCACTACGCCGTGGGCTACTCTGGAGAGTGGAGAAGAAAATTATGAATTATGAATCTCGACTGGGTGTTCATAACTCCTAGTTCATAATTCTCTTGCGTGCCGGGCGGGCGGCGCATATAATGTGAAGCAGTCAGCGGCATTGGTGAAGTGGTATCACAGCAGCTTCCCAAGCTGTTATCACGGGTTCGAATCCCGTATGCCGCTCTCCTCCCCTTTTCGCCCCGGCGTCTCCAGCTTCAGTTGCACGGAACCTATAGTCAGCACGTCGCCGGCCGAGATGACCGCCGGCTCGGTCAGCGGCGCGTCGTTGAGCAGCGTGCCGTTGCGGCTGCCCAGGTCCTCCAGCCACCATTGCGAGTCGCGCCAGGCCAGCAGGACGTGATCGCTGGAGACGTAGGTGTCATCCAGCACGATGGTGTTGCGGCTGCTGCGGCCGATGGTAGTCACCGGCGAGAGTTCGTACAGTGTGTTCAGCGTCGGCTCGCCCAAGGCATTGGCGATAACGCGCAGGGCGCCTAGAGTCATACCCTGCCCTCCCGGGGCGGCGCGCGCCGCCCGCAAGTCTTGATAGAGAAACCAGACGACGAGGCCAAAGAAGGCCAGGAGCAGGATAGCGCTGCCAACCCGCAGCAGGAGTAGGAGGACGGTCGCGCTCATTCGCCGGGCTTCAATTGGGTGGTGTCGATCTCCTCGTCGGTGGGCGGCAAATCGCTCAGCAGGTCATCGCGTCCCTCGCCGTAGACGATCATCACGTCGCTCAGGGCGATAACGTCGCCCGGTCGGAGAATGTGCTCGCGGGTGGGCATGCCGTTGACCGCCGTTCGCCCGTGACTGCTGGTGTCGTAGAGCACGAAGTAGCGCTGCCGCCAGCGGATCTGGGCATGTTGGCGGCTGATCGACGGGGTATCGAGAACAAGATCGTTGTCAATGCGCCGGCCGATGGTGGTCAGCGGCCGGTCGAGCGGGACATGTCGCCGGCCGCCCACGATGAGGAAGGCATCGACGGCGCGGATCGCGTCCATGACGCCGTCGTTAATCTCCACCGCGAAGATCTCCGTATCGGTCGCCTGGGGCTGCGCGTCGTGGACGGCGGCGACCCGGGCGCGGCGCGGCGATCCGCCGGCGTCGGCCTCGAAGCGCACGCGCGGCGCTTCCGCCAGATGAATCCCGCGCCGCTCCAGCAGCAGCGAGACGTACTCGCTCACCTGATGCTCCACCGAGCGCTGGTCGCCGGCCAGGGCGCGGTAGTCTTCGGGGTGGACGTAGACGGTAAACCGGTTGGGCCAGCCGTCGGCCGCGGGTGCTTCGTAGGCGCGGGCCAGGTACGTGGCGAGCTGATAGGGATCCAGCGCGCCGCCGGTCAGCCAGGTGAATGGCTCTTCCACCACCCGGCGGAGCAGGCTCTCGACGCGCGACAAAGGTGATCGCTTCATTGCAGGCGATTATAGGGAGGCGGCTCGGTCGGGTCAACGCAAATTGCCTTCTCGATGGTGGGCAGTATACTTCGTCAGGCAGAAGAGGAATCCACAGATTTCGCAGATTACACAGATTTAATGACCGGTAAACAGATTCGGCTGACCTCCCTCGCTTCCTGCGCTGGCTGAGCGTCCAAGTTGGCTCCGGCGGAGCTGGAGCGAATTGTGGAACCCCTGCGCGCCATCCGGGAGGGAGATTTTCCCGACCTCCTGGTTGGTCTCAGCGCGGCCGATGACGCCGCCGTCTACCGGCTGAACGACGCGCAGGCGGTCATCTCCACCGTCGATTTCTTCCCACCCGTTGTGGATGACCCCTACGACTTTGGAGCCATTGCGGCGGCCAACGCGCTGTCCGACATCTACGCCATGGGCGGCCGGGTATTGTTCGCCGTCAACCTGGTGGCCTTTCCCGACGATCTGGACAAGGCGATTCTGGCCGACATCCTGCGCGGCGGGGCCGACAAAGTGGCCGAAGCGGGCGGCGTCGTTGTGGGCGGCCACAGCGTCAACGACAAGGAGCCTAAGTACGGCCTGGCCGTCACCGGGCTGATCGACCCGGCGCGGGTGCTGCGCAAGGGGGGCGCGCAGCCGGGCGACATGCTGGCGCTGACCAAGCCGCTGGGCGTGGGCGTCATCACCACGGCGCTCAAGCGCGAGCTGGCCGACGAGGCCCACGTGGCCGCGGCCGTGGCCAGCATGAAGCGGCTCAACCGCGAGGCGGCCGAGGCGGCGCAGGCCGCCGGGACCCACGCCATGACCGACATCACCGGCTTCGGCCTGTTGGGGCACGCGCGGGAGATGGCCGCCGCGAGCGGAGTGGACTTTCGCATGTCGCTGCGGGCGCTGCCCTGGCTGCCGGGGGCGCTCCGCTATGGCGAGGCCGGCGCTTTCCCCGGCGGCATGGGCAACAACGCCCGCCACTTCGGCCAGTGGGTCACGTTCGACTCTCACATCAGTTATCTTTTTCGGGACATGCTCTATACCCCTGAAACGTCGGGCGGCCTGCTGATGGCCGTGTCGCCCGAGGGAGTGGAGACGATCCTGAAGCGCATTCCCGAGGTGTCTCTCATCGGCGAGGTGGTTGCCGGCGATGGGCACATCTACATCACCCCATGAGGTTCCCATGTCCGACAAATTAGCCCAGGTGCGCGCCCGGTTCGATGAGTGGAAAGTGGATGGCGTGCTGATCACCAGCGCCGCCAACCGCCGCTGGCTCAGCGGCTTCACCGGCTCGACAGGCAGCATCCTGTTGACCCGCCAGCGGGCCGTCTTCTCGACCGATTCGCGCTACTGGGAGCAGGCCGCCCGGCAAGCGCCGGCCTTTGAGCTTTATCGCCACACCGACGACAAAGATAGCGCCCGCCATTTCCTGGAGATCGGCAAGGGGCAGCGCATCGGCGTCGAGGCCCGGCACATGACCGTGGCCGAGCGCAACGGGGTGCAGCGCATCGAGGGGATCGCGTGGGTCGAGTTGCCGGAGACGGTCGAGCCGCTGCGCGCCATCAAGTCGGCCGAGGAGCTGGCGCTCATTCGTCGGGCGGCGGCCATCACCGACGAGACCGTGGCCCAGGTTCCCCGGCTGGCCCAGCCCGGCCTATCGGAAGCGGCCGTGGCCTGGGAGCTAGAGAAGTTCATGCGCGAGGCGGGGGCGAGCCGGGTGGGCTTCGACATCATCGTCGCCTCCGGGCCAAACAGCGCCCTGCCCCACCATCGCCCCGGCGAGCGGCTCTTGCAGGCGGGCGACATCATTATCGTCGATCTGGGCGCGGAGTTCGGCGGCTACAAGAGCGATTTGACCCGCACCTTCTACCTGGGCGAGTCGGCCCCCGACGCGTTCTGGGACATCTATCACACCGTCCATGCGGCCCAGGTGGCGGCCATCAGCGGCATCCGCGCCGGCGTGACGGGGCAATACGTGGATTCGCTGGCGCGCGACCTGATCG
>NZ_JAYRVJ010000175.1:0-24763 GCF_041918635.1 Promineifilum sp. (SeqCode) | reverse complement strand
CTGGCCTTTTGCAGCGCCCTGCTGGAGAAGAGCCTGAAGGGCGGGATGATCGCCGTCGGCGGCCTGAACCTGAGCGGCGGACTGGACCCGGTCCATAACCCCATTGACGTGGCCGAACTGGCGGTGGAGAAGGGCGCCACCACCCTGCTCATTCCCATCTCCGCGCGCCGCCAACTCAACGATCTGTCCGATGAGATGGCGATGAAGCTCAGCATCCTGTATTACGGCGATGCGCGGGAGGCGTTGGTGAAGGCGTTGGCGGATTAAGAACGCGCGGAGACGCAATTGGCAAGCCGTTTTCCCGATGGCGTAGTCTTCTATATTACCTCCTGCGTGTGCTATCAGTTTACGATGCGATTGCTCTGACCTACCACAGACGCCGCTTGTGCCCGCCGCCGTGGAGAGTATAATGGAAGTGAATCAGCGCGTGCCGCTCTGAACAGCGTCGGCCACACGTGTCGGATACGGATGGGCCGCAAGGATGCAAAGGGCGCCCCAATGACCTCGGCGGATGATCAGCGGACCACGGGGCTACCGGGAACCGCCCGGCGGCTGAAAGGGGCCTGGACGTGGCTCGACGCCCACCGACCGCCCGTCGGCGTGGCCGTCGGCGTGGCCGTGGCCGCGCTGCTGGTCGCGGCCACGCTGTGGGCCTTCGCCGCCGGCCCGACCTGGTGGTTGGCGGTCGTCCTGTTTCTGGTCGCCGTCCCCTACGTCTTCAGCCTGGGCTTCTTCTCCCTGTCGCGCAACCGCAAGGAGACGCTGTTGGAACACCTGGTCACGGCCGTGGCCGTCACGCTGACGTCGCTGTTGGTGGGGGCCATCGTGCTATGGGTGTTCGTCAACTTCATCTGGGCCGCCGAGGACGATCTGCCCATCTATCGGCGGGAGACGCTGGACGCCGCCGGCGGCCAGGCAGTGACGGTGACGCTGACCTATCCGCGTGTCGTCCTCATCGGCAACCGACCGGCCGAACTACACCTGACGCTAGAGACGACGACCGACTTCAACCCACCGCCACGGGTGGTCGTCCGGCTGCCGGGCGGGCTGAGCGGCCAATGGCTGGACGACGGCCAGGAACCCATCCTGACCGCCGGCGGCCCGGTGGAGGGCCGGGTGGCTCTGGTCAACAACCGCGCCTTGCCGGGGCTGCGCCCGGGAGAAGCGTTGACCGTCGAGTTGGGCGACAAGAGCCAGACGGGAGTGGCTCCGCTGTCCCTGCCCATCGACGTGGAGGGGCAGCGCGGCTTCGCCATTCGCCGCTTCGTCAACAGCCGGATCAACGAGGCCAGCCCGCTCATCTTCCTGCTGGTGCTGGTGGTGCCCGGAGTGGCCGCCCTGGTGCAGCGCGCCATCGACCGGCGCTATGGCGAGTTGCGGGCGCGACGGCGGCGCGAATTCGACCAGCATACCAAGCGCTTCCGCGCGCACTTCCTGGTCAACAACCTGAAAGAGGCGCGGCAAGCGCTGAACAAGATGAATGACGCACTCTATGGCGAATTCGACGCCGGCGAGCGCGAGACGGCCACGGAACTCTTGAGTTTTGCCAACTTGGAGTTCGTTCACCCCCCGCAGGGGTCGCCCGCGCCCGACAGCGCGGCCGCCATTATGGAGATCGGCCCGCGCTGGCCGGAGGAGTACGCCGTCGCCTACGTCGAGGCGTGGCGGCAGCTGAGCGCCGACGTCGCCGCCCGGCCGCCGGCCGAACGCCATCGCTACCTGCGCTTCTTCCGCGAGGCGCGCGTCCGCATGGACAGCCTGGCGCTGTCCGAAACGTCCCACGCCCGCCTGCGGTTGGACGTCACCTTCTGGGAGCAGCGCGCCCTGGAGCCCGATCTGTTGCCGACGCAGTCGCGGCGCTGGCCGCCGGACGTGGCGAAGGCCCCCCCGCCCCTGTCCCCTTTCGCTAGCGGCGACGCCGCCGAGAGCGGCGAGGCGCTGTTCCTGACCAGGAGCGAGGAGCCGGCCTTCAGCGCGCCGGCGCGGTTCGACGAACTGCTCCGCCTGGAAAGATCGTGGTTCGTCCACGGCCCGGTGGGGTGCGGTCGGACGGCGCTGGCGACGGTTCTGATGCAACGGATCAGCAGTACGACGCTGGCGATCAAGTTGGAGAGGCCGCTGCGCGCCCGCGAAATGGCCCACCGACTGATGCGCCAAAAACTGCGGTTTGTCATGTCCCATCCGCTTGTCCTGAGCTATCTGGAGCGCGACCAGTGGGCGTTGCTGGGACGACTGCTGGTGAAACACCTGGGCGCCGACAAGGCGCTGGTCGCCATCAACGAGGGCCTGATGTACGGCGACGCCATCGACGCCGTCCATGACCTGCCGGAGGAGGACAAAACGTTCGCCCGGATACAGTTCCAGCGGCTCAAAGCGGTCGTCAGACAGGCCAGTGAGCGCCAGGAGACCAACGCCGCCGGCGGTCGGGACGCGCCGTCCGAGGCGTGGCCGGAGGAGATCGTCCCCATGGCGCGGGCGCTGGGGTTCAAACGGGTCGGCGTGATCGTTGACGGGAACGCGGGCAGCGACAAGTGGTTCGCCAACACCTTTATCAACACGCTCGCCCCCCAGCTATTCGACTGGCGCGATCTGGGGCTGCGCCTGGTGCTGCTGGCCCCGGACAGCAAGGCGACCTCCCAGACGGCCGAGCGACTGGCCCACCACGGGCTGGCGTCCCTCCGCCTGGCGTGGACGGCCCAGGCGTTGAAGGAGATGGTGAACCGCCGGATTCTCGCCTTCACCGGCCGGCGCCACCTCAGCGGACGCTATACCAGTCTCAACGAATATATTGACGACGTGATCCTCCATAGCCGCGTCGACAACGAACCGAACCCCCGCGGGGTGATTCAGGTCCTGCGTCAGATGGAGGAGGCGCGGGAAGAGTCGGACGACGACAGCCCGTTCACGCCCGCGGAGGCGCGGGCGGCCTTGCAGGTGCTGAAGCTTATGCCGCCCGACGAGGCGACAGAGGCGGACGACGGACAGGCGCGACAAGGCGGCGGCCCGCCATGATCACCGAAAGCTACCACGAGTGGCCCTTTCACCCGCCGGAGCAGCGCTCGCTGGAGGAGAATGAGCGCTGGTGGACGCGCGCCTACCTGTCCGGCGTCGCCGACGACCAGTTGCGGGGGTCGCCGCACTGGACGCTCATCACCGGCGAGGCGGGCAGCGGCAAATCGGTGGCCCTCCGGGCGTGGATGAGGGATGAGTCGAGGCGCTCGTTCATCGTCCCCTACCCGCCGAACCTGTGGCCGGGCGCGCCGGGGGCGTGGTTCCGCGACCGGCCGGGCCACCTGCCGCAGATGGTCGCCGCGGTGGGGCGCGCCGCGCACGCCCATCTGGAGAGTCACCCGGAGGACGCCGCCTCCGTCCGGCCGCTACAGCGCGAGTTTCTGCGCTGGCTGCTGGAGAAGATGGGCGGGGCGCGCATGTTCCGGCGGCTGGCCGACGGCCTGCCGGAGGAGTTGCGCGAGGCGTATCTGGCGACGCCGCGCGAGCCGGAGCTGTTTCGCACCTTCGACGATCCGCAAGACGTGCACGGGCTGATCGATGAGTTAGGGCGGCTGGCCCAGGGGCTGGGCTATCAGCGCGTGGTCTTCGTCGTCGATCTGCCGGGCGAGAGCGGCGCGGAGCACAGCGCGGGGGTGGCCGAGTTGTTCGGCTGGCTCGACATCGCCCACCACCCGCGGTTGGCGGTAGTGGTGGCCGCGCCCGACATCGTCGTCAGCGAGGGCCAGGTCATCGGTCGGGCGCGCGGGCGGGCCAGCGTCGTCCGCGCCCGCTGGACGGAGGCGGAGTGCCGGGCCATCGCCGAGGGTCATCTCTGTCTGGCGCTGGATCGGTCGGAGGGCGGCGTGCGGCTGGAGGAGTTGGCGACGGCCGAGGTACTCGATCGCGCCGGCCGGGCCATCGCCGCCGAATATGGGCGGCCGACCCCCGGCGGCTGGGTGGCGCTGGCCGAGACGCTGCTCTATCTGACCGCCGGCTCCCCCACCCCCCTGCCCCGGCCGGTGGCGTCGGCCGACGCGGCGCTAGCGATGTGGTTCGCCCGCCACCTGAAGCTGAGGGTGGATCTGAGGCTCCGGGGGGTGTGGCGCGGGCCGCGGCTGATCCGGCTGGACGAGCAGCCCTTCCGCTTCCTCTGCCTGTTGCACCAGCGGCGGGGCGCGCCAGTGAACTGGGACGACGACGAACTGCGCACCCTGGCCCTCAGTAAGAACAACGTCCACTCGCTGGCCGCCCGCGCGCGCAAGGCCATCGAGCCGGTCAAGGCCGCCCCCGTCTATCTGATCAGCGGCCGGGGCGAGGGGGGCTACTGGCTGGAAAACTGCCTGGAGGCAAGTCGAACGCCCAAATCCGACAACACTGTGACAGGTTGATGGCAGATTGCGGCGCGGCGGCGTCTGGCGGGCGCGCTTGGCAGGGGTCTATACTGATAGTAGATTCGGAGATATCCGCAGATTAACTTTTCTAAACGCCAGTTCCGGGCGCTTGCGTGGATCGTTGGACACCCGGAGGACAGGGTGCAGGGACCCTATATTGTTTCGCGGAAGGGCTATGAGGGACGTGATCGCGTGATCGGGGCCGGAGAAGATATGCGTTCCTAGACAAAATCGGTTTCCTAGCTCTGCTTTTCAACTGGCATGCGGTTCGTTAAACCGTGGCGGCGACTCCACGGCTATTTCGACATGGGACGAGGCGATGCCATGCCAGAGACACAGTTACCCCAGGCAAGGATGGAGGGCAAGTCTGGCGTATCGGAAGGCGAAACAGCAGAGAATCCGCGCGAAGCATATTTAATGTCCATTGGGTTCAGGCGCGATCCCTTTGTTCTGGCGGTGGCGGAACAGGAGTATGGGTTCGGCGATGGGCTGCGCCTGAACGGACACGTGGGGAGCGACGGAACCGCGCTGACGGCCCGGCGGTCGGAGTTATTTTCGCCCTTAGCTTATTACGTCGATCCCCACCCCCGCGGCCGCCGCCCTGTCACCCTGGAGACGTTATGCGCGCCCGGCCACGTCTTCGTGTTCGGGGCGGCGGGCCAGGGTAAGACAACGCTGCGCCTGGCCGCCGAGGCCCGAGTCCGCGGCGAAGCGCGCCGCACGCTGATCGTTACCTATCTGCTGCGGCACGACGCGGCCCGCCTGACCACGCTGGACGGCCATCTGGACGCGATGGCCGAGGCGCTGACCGTTGATCTGTTCGTGCAAGTGGTGGAGAAGTTCGAGGCCGCCCCGCCGCCCAGCGCCGACCAGACCGGCCGCCTGGGCGCGCTGATCGGCCATTACGCGCGCCAACTGAAGGAACTGGTGAAAGACCTCATCGACAACGACGAGCCGTCGCCGGTCTGGGGCTATGGCAAGTTGTGGCGCTCGCTCAACCGCCCCGTCATTCGCCCCGTCAGCCGCTCGCCACGCCTGAGGGCGTGGCTGGTGGATTTAGGTGAGGAGCTTGAACCCGCCTCTTCATTATTGGCCGAGCGGCCGGCGCGCGCGCGCTGGGAGTTCGCCCTACACACCGCCCGGCTGTGGGGCTTTGGCGACGTTTTAGTCGGGATCGACGGCGTGGATACCCAGGAACGCGACGTGGCCAAGATGTACGCCCTGGTCGCGCCGCTGGTCGCGGCGCTGGCCGCCTTCAGCCTTGAGAAGGTCTATTTAAAGGGGTTCTTTCCCATTGAAGTAGAGGAGCGGGTGACCGAGCAAGTGGCGGCCGAGCCGGCGCGAACCGACGTCACCCTCATCCGGTTACGCTGGTCGCGAACGCGCCTCCGACAGCTGTTAGGGGCGCGTTTTCAGGCCGGCGGGTCGCGCCGCTATGGCTTCGACCATCTGGTGGAGCCGGCGTTGCGCCCCGACTTCGATGACCGGCTGGTGCGCGAGGCCAAAGGCTCGCCGCGCCGTCTGTTGGAACTCGTCTCGCGGCTCATCCAGACCCATGGCAGCGCCCGCAGCAGCGCCCACGGCGGTCAGCGGGCCATCACCGCCGAGGAGTGGGACACGACCGTGGCGGAAGCGCGGGCGCTGGCCCCCGCCGCGCCCCGTCCGCGCCGCGACTAAAGACCTGACAGGTGGGTGGCCACTGGGACTCTGACCAGAACGAAGGTCGTGGCCGCCCACCTGTCAGGTCTGGGCGCTGACAAACCAAGAGAAGTATGGTACACTACGGGGAGTTGACGAGAGTGGCCGGCCATGGGTCGCCTCGTACGGCCCCCTGTCCGCCGGCCCTGTTAACGCTCGCGCCAGTTTTGAGCGGCCTCTATGCGCTGGAAGGACGTCCCATGGGCCATCAACCCTCCTCCCTCGTGGAGCCCCACTTCTCGCGGTTGTTTGTGGAGCGAAACCCCTCCATCGAAAGGGTTTTTTCTTTGTTAAAGAAGCCCAACCGGCGGCTTCACTCCCTGGTCGGCCCGCCCGGCGTCGGCAAGAGTTGGCACTTGTGGCGCGTCTACCTGGAGATGAAAAAGCCGAACGCGCCGCGACGCCCGGTTCGCTTCCTGCCCATCTATCTCGATCTCAACGCGTTGGCCGATGGGGACGCGCCGTTGGAAGAGGCGTTGAACGCCTGGCTGACCGGCGTGCTGGCCGAGAACGGGTTGAGCGGACTGCCCGATTCGGAACGCTTCCACACCCGGTTCCAGCGATTCGCCATCGAAATCTGTGACAAGTGCGGCGACCGTTGCGTGGCAGTGCTCCTGCTCGATGGCATCGACGAGATAGACGAACACGAGCAGGACATCATCGTGACCCGGGTCGTCACCGAGTTCCTCAAAGAGGCCGAACCGGCCTGCACGCGCGTCCTCATGGCCTTCCGCGACCCCAGCTTCCTCAGGTCGCCGCCCGCCCGCGATCAGCAGCACCAGCCGCTACTGGAACTGACATCGGATGACACCGCGCTGCAACCCACGCAACAGATCGAGCTGCTGCTCGACCATCTGGCGACCGGGGGGCTGACGCTGGGAGCGGCGCACATCGGGCAGGTGTTCCACCGCGCCGATCTCAGCGACGTTCAGGCGGCGGCCATGGCGCGCCGCGCCGCCGCCGCGGCTGACACGATCGTGGCCGGACTGGCCGATTTTTTGACCGGCCACTTCCTGGTGAACGCGCGCCTCCTGGGCCACGTTCTGCTGGATGAGAGGGGGAGGGTCACTCCCGATTATCTGTGGGATTGCCTGCGACACTACATGGCGCGCCTCACGCGGGGCCGGGACGCCGGGGAGCGGGAGGAAGACCTGCGGACGGCGCTCCGGCTCATCGAGCTGTTGCGGGATAAGGAGCTGGAGCCGCGGTGCGGCCCCTGTGACCTGTGGGGCTGGTCGTACAACGATCTGTACGAGCGGCGCATCGCCAAAAAGCTGGACGCGCACATGCTGGACTTGGAGGGCGATATGGCTCCGCTCCTCAAGGCGGGCATCGTCGTCCAACTGAAGCCCCTCGGAGAGGTCTACAAGATCGATCCCAGCCTTGTCAGATTGTTCGACAATCTGGAACGCCTGGGCGTGGTTCCAGGGCGGCTGCCCCGCGCCTGAGCCGCGCCCCCATTTCGACATGCGAGGGGAAGCATGACCGAACGCACCCTACCAGCCCTGTCCGCCGCCCAACAGGCGGAGCAAATGATCGGCCGCGGCCAGGAGTTGGAGACGCTCCACGCGGCGCTGCGCAACGATCCGAGCGACCGCGCCTTCCGCGTCGTGCTCGTCTATGGCCGGGGCGGCCTGGGCAAGACGCGGCTCTTGGAAGAGGCGCTGCGCGCCGCCCGCCACCCGAACTGGGCCCCCCGCCCCGCCTCGGCGGCGTGGACAGACCTGAACGGGGCGATCATCTCCGACCTGGTCGACCTGGTCGACCTGCGGCTGCACGACCGCTACCAATTCGTGGCCGAGTTACGCGAGAGCTTGAAGCTCACCGCGCCCGCGCTCAGCTACCCCCAGTTCGACAAAAAGGAAAATGAACTGGCGGTGCTGAAGGGGCACGGCGTTCAGTTCCAATCGATCAGTACGGCCGAGGAGTTGACCAGCCACTTCTTTGTCGATGACCTGCGCGACCTAGCCGCGGACAAGCGGGTCGTCTTCCTGATCGACACGGTCGAGCAACTCAACAACCTCATGTCCGGCTGGCTGCTCAAACAGGGGGAGCGCCTCAACAAGGATCTGCTCCGAGAAAGCGACCTGAGCAGCCGCACCCACCAATGGCTGGCCTGGTTGGTGCGCAAGTCGGGCTTGGAAAACGTGACGCTCGTTTTGGCCGGCCGGGAGGGGCAGAGCCGGCAGTTCTTCGACGCTATGCGCGCGGCCATGGCCGCCGCGGATGGGCGGGTGGAGAAGATCGAGATACCGCTGAGCGCGCTGGATCGCAAGGGGACGCAGGAGTACTTCGCGACGTTCCAACAGGAGTGGGAGGAGCGTCAGGCGAGCGAGCCGGGATTGGCCTACATCGCCGATCACTTCAAGCTGCTGGCCGAAGACAGTCGCCGCTCCGACGCCATTTGGCTGCTGACCGGCGGCGTGCCCGTGCGGCTGGCCCTCTACGCCCAGTTGGTCATCGAGAACCCAACCATCCCGCCGCCGCTGCAAGACCCGTTCGAGACGGTCTGGGAGAAGAGCGGCGGCCGGCACCACGCTCTCAGCCCGGAAGAGATGGTGAAAGACCCGACGCCCGAACTGCAGCAGTTGCAATGGGAGGTGGAGGACGAGATTATCCGCCTGCTGTTCGCCCGGCCGACCGAGTTGCGGTCGCGCGTCCTGCAACTGTTGGCCCGCGCCCCCCGCGGCCTGACGGCCGAACAGATCCACTACTGCCTGGACAGCAACGGCCGGTCGCCGGAAGCGTTCCAGCCCGACCAAGACCGGTTGGATCAGTTGAACGACATCCTGGGGCGCATCGCCGGCGAATACCTGGGCAAGCGCCGGCGGTCGGGCGAAGAGTTCCGGGCGCGGCTGGGGGCCGGCCGGCCCAGCGCCGCGCCCTTCCGCCTGGCTCTCCAGGATGAATTGTACGGCATCTTTGCCGAGCACATGGCCCTGTTGAGCGAGCCGATGACGGAAGGGACGGAGCCGATCCGCCGCCGGCTGAGCGACCGGGAGAAGGACAATTACCGCCGCCGCCGGCGCGAAGAGCAGCGGGCGCGCCAAACCCTCTACCGGCAGCTCAGCGCGTGGGCGGAGTTCAAGCTCAACCAGTACCGGGCGCTCAAACAGGAGCGGCTCGATCGGGACGAACGCGACCTGGAGTTGCGCCTCGACCTGGAGGACGCGCGCTCGTTCCGCTTCCCCAGCCTTGGCTTCGACGACGCAGAACAGCGCCAGGCCATCAATGAGGCCATCGCCACCTATGAGGTCGAGCGGATGGTCTACATGATCCTGCTCGACCCGGAGCGCAACCTCAACACGGAGTACATCAACCTGGAAGACGACCGGCCGAAAGCGGGCCGGCAGTCGCTCGACTTTTGGGCCCAGGCGGAGATGTGGCGCGTGCTGTCCGAGAACGCGCTGATGAAGTTCGTGGAGTTCCACCCGCGCGACCAGGCGCGGGCGCGCGGCGAGACGCCCATCGAAGTGTTGCGCCGCTTCGCTGCCCAGGAGGACGTGACGCGCTGGATCAAGCGCTTCACGCTGCGCTTCGACCTGGAGCGGGCCATCGAGTTCGGCCAGGACGTAGAAGACGCCATCGAGACCTTGCCGCGCCGGACGAAGGCAGAGCGCAACAACTATCACAGCTGGAACCACTCGTTGGCTCGCGGCGAGCGGGTCATCTGGACGCGCTACGCCCGCATCCTGCGCTCGCAAGACGTGGAGGGCGCGGTGCGGGAGATTTACCAGACGCTGGAGAGGCTGAAGCCGCTGCAAGAGCGATCCGTCGCCGAGCGGGTGTATGGGCGCGGCCTCTATGATGAGCACGGCTTCGCCGCCGGCCCCGACAAGCCGGAACACCCCGGCGCGGTGCGGCTGCGGCGGCTGTTATCGCACGGTTATAACTGGCTGGGCTATGGGCATCGCGTGTTGGGGCGGATGGAGGACGCGGTCGAGAGCTATGGCCTGGCGCTCAACTACGTGCGCGACGACGTGGGGCTGATGAAGGCCCACCGCGCCGCCGTGCTCAACAACCTCTCCCGCGCGCTGTCGGAGTTGGGCTGGCACAGCACGCCCGTCTGCCTGGACGGTCTGCGCATCCGCCGCGAACTGACCGAGGAAGTGCCGCTGGCCCAATCCTATAACACCCTGGCCCTGATCTACGACGACATGGGGCGCTATGAGGACGCGCCGGTGCTGGCGGCCAAGGCGCTGGCCTATAGCCGCCGGGCGGAGGCCAAGCGACAGGTCGGTCTGTGCCTGCGCCAGATGGCCGAATCGCTGCGCCACCTGGCGATTCGCATGCAGACGGGGCAACTCATGGCGGCCACGCCCGACCAACTGTATACCGCGGCCAATGACCTGCTGCGCGAGGCGCACGTCCTGTTCACCGAGGTCAAGGAGCCAAGCCGGCTGATCGAGGTGCTGATCGAGTGGGGCAGCCTCTACCGCGACCGGATGGAGCCGGATAGCGAGGGGAACCGGCCCCGCCTCTGGGCCAACCACTACCGCGAGGCGCTCCACCTGTTAGGCGAGGCGGACGAGCTCGCCAGCGAGCACGGCCGCCACTATCACATGGACATCCACATCAACGTCGCCCGCGTCCACTACTATGCCGGGGATCTGGACAAGGCCGAAGCCGAACTGGATGCCATCCTGCGCGAAAGCTACGTCAAGGAGCACCTCATCCGTTCCACGCGCGGCCGGGCGCGCATCCCCGATCCGTCGCGCGACAAGCGCCTGCGGGATCGGGCGTGGACGTTCCGCTATTTGAGCACGCTGCAAATGATCCGGGGCTGGATCGCCCTGGCGCGCTTCCAGCAGCGGGTGAGCCATTGGAAGGAGCAAGAGCAAGCGGTCGGCGACGAGGCGACGCGGCGCGAACGGGTGCGCGACCGGGTCGCCGGCGACAGGGAGGCGCGCCGGCAACTCCAGTTGGGGGCCGAGGCGTATGCGCTGGGCATCGCCTACGCCCAACTCTACTCGCCCCGCAGCCGAACGATCAGTACCCTGGAAAACGATCTCTATGACCGCTTGCGGGCCTTCAACCAGCGGGAGTTGACCACCTTCCAAGACGGCCTCAATGGGTTGGGCCGCCGCTATGCCGGCCTCGACAGCCTGGAGGGCATCAACAACATCCTGCACAAATTCCTCGGCTTTCCGGAAGCGGCCCAACCCAAGGAGCGCCGGACATGAACGCGACGGCTTGGTCGATCCTGGTGGGGGAAAGCGGCGACGCTGAAGAGGACTGCCGCGCGGGGCCGGGGCCGGAGGGCTACACGCTCGACTATTCACCCTTCTCGTTCGAGAGCGACTGCCGCCACCCCGCGCCGCCGCCCACGTGGAGCGACGCGGGCGTGAAGCCCGGCGCTTACACCCACCCCGCGGGCGTCCACGTCGCCCCACTGCCCCACGGCTTCCACTTGGTGCAAAGCCCGCACGCGCCCGTTGGCCCGGCTGTACTGGCTCCCAGTGTGTTCGGCCGCTGGGCGGGCTTCCGCGCCCCCGCTCCCCTGCGCGATGCCGCCGACCGCCGTCTGGTGCAGCTGACCCTGCTACGTCCGCTTGACGCCGCGCCCCGGCTGTGCGCCGCCGCGCCCGGCGCGCTGACCGTCTGGCTGCACATCACCAACGCCTGCGACCTCGACTGCGTCTACTGCTACGTGCGCCGCTCGTCGGCGCGCATGAGCAAGGCGACGGGCCTGCGCGCCGTGGAGGCGGTCTTCGCCAACGCCGCCCAGCACGGCTTCCGCGAGGTGAAGCTGAAGTACGCCGGCGGGGAGGCGTCGCTCCACTTCGCTCTGGTGCGCCGGCTGCACGCGCGAGCGGCGGAACTGGCCAGACAGCACGACGTCCGGCTACGCGAGGTGCTGCTGACCAACGCCGTCCATCTGCGTCCGACCGACGTCGACTGGCTGGCGCGCGAAGGGGTGCGGGTGATGATCTCGCTCGACGGCGTGGGCGAACGGCACAACGCCTCGCGCCCCTTGCGCAACCGGGAAGGGGCCGACACCTTCGCCGCCGTGGCCCACACTGTCGACCACGTCCTCCTGCCGCGCGGCATCCGCCCCGACGTCAACATGGTGGTCACCGCGCGCACTGCCCCCGGCGCGGCCGACGTGGCCCGCTGGGCGATCATCGAGCGCGAGCTGCCGACCAGCTTCACTTTCTATCGCCCCAACCTCCTCTCGCGTGGTCGAACGGATCTGGAACTCGAAGAGGCGGCGCTCCTGAGCGGCATGCAGTCAGCCTATCGGGTGCTGGAGCGCGCTCTGCCGACCTGGTCTTTCACCGGCGGCTTGCTCGACCGCGTCTCGGCCGAGGCGCGCACCCACGCCTGCGGCGTCGGCCAAAACTACCTGGTCATCACCCATACCGGCGCGCTGGCCCAGTGCCAGATGCACCTGGATCGCCCCGTCCGCGCTGACCTGCAGGGGGACTTGCTGGCCGCCGTGGCTGCCGGCCCGCTGATCAACCTGCCCGTCGAGCAGAAGACGGGCTGCCGCGATTGCGCCCTGCGCTATCGCTGTGCCGGCGGCTGTCCGCTGGAGACGTTCCGGGCCACCGGCCGCTGGGACGTGCAAAGCCCCCATTGCGCTCTCTACCGCGCGCTCCTGCCGGCCGTCTTGCGGTTGGAAGGGCTGCGGCTGATGAAGGCCCACGGCTGCCTCCAATGAGCCGCGACAGGCCGGCGCAAGGTCGATGACAGACTGGCGGGAAGGCAACGAGCCTTCCCGTTTTGTTCCCGGCACGCCCGCCCCCCACCCCGCCCCACCGGCCCCAGATTAGCGACGGGCCGCACCCTCCCACCATTCTTGGTCTTGCCAGTTGCGTCTGCTTCACTAAGGGTATAGAGCCGAGAATGGCTGAGGAGCGGTAAGATGTACGTGAACCCGATCGAATCGCCCGGTTGCAACAGAGGCCCCGCTAACATGCTGGGCAAGGTCTTGATCTTCGCGATGGTCGTCCTCATCGGGCTGACGGCCGCGGCGGTGTTCGGCCTCGCCGACGTGCCGCAAGACCTGGCCGACGCCCGGCGCACGGACGCCGAGACCGGCCAACGGGAGGCGGTTTGGGCGGTCGAGAACACCACCCTGCCGAGCCGCGTCGCCGCCGAACTGGCCGTCCATCTGGCCGAACTGGACGCCCAGCGGCGGCAGATCGCGGCTGACATCGCCGCCTATGAATGGAACCAGGCCGAAGGGCAGCGGCTGGACGCGGCGCGCCACAATGAGCAACTCCAGCGCGAGCGGCTGATCGGGCGGTCGCTCATTGGTCTGGGGACGCTGCTGGGCGCGGTGGTCATCTTGCTGGGCGTCTTCACGGCCCACCGCCTGATCGACCGGCGGCTGCCGGCCCCGCCCCGCGTAGCTATACCCGCCGCGCCGACCGAGCCGCTGGCGCGTGAGACGCTTGAGCGGCCGACGCCCCAGCGTCCGATGCCGCGGCGCGAGACGCCCCTGCGTGAGGCGCCCCAGCACCCGACACCCGCGCAGCCGGCGCCCACGCGCGAGATGCCGCACCCCCAGCGCGCCGCCCCCATTGCCGCCCCGGTGCCGGTGGTGCTCGGTGCCGACGATCCCACTTATGCCGCCCCCAATGGGCCTGTCTCGCGGGTGAACGGGACCGGCCCCCACGCGGGCCAACCGCCCCAGGGGCGTTTGAAGGGCCAGCCGCTCCCGGCGCACTGAGCGCGCCGCGGAACGAGGCGAGACCGGCCAACAGGAGGTGATCCTCAAGCGTTATCCCCCCTCCCCACCGACCAGAGCGGCGGGAACGGGGAGAACACAAGCAAGGAGGTAAGCGAATCGGGCTGGAACTGGTGAGGCTGTACGAGCGGCTAGCGTGAATGGGAGGCGACTAGCGAGAGGAACTGGCGACGGCGATACAAAAAGGAAGGAGGCTCGGTATGAGGTGAACCGACTTGGAAAAAGGGGCCAACCGGCCCCTTTTTCACATGGTCGCCTGGCCGCGCCTCCCCAGCGGCCCGGCCAAGCGCGGCGGATGCGTGATAGACGACCCGGCTAGACGGCCCGCGACCGTTCCGGGCGGCCACGGCCGGGGGTGGGCGGCAAGATGATGACCGTTGGCGGTTGCCGCCGCCGGCGGCGGATCGCTTCCAATTCCCGCGCCCGCGCCTGCCGCCGCTTCTCGGCCCGGTAGACCGGGTCGTCCCAGAGGTCGGCCGGTCGCACCGGCGGTGCGGCCGGCCGGCGGGCCGGCGGCCGATGGGGCGCGGCGGTGGGCCTGATGGGGGCCGCCGCTTGCGCTGCAGCGGCCTGGCCCAGGCCAATCGGCCGCTCCGGGGCCACCCGGTCGACGGCGCGCCGCACCAACAGCAGCGCGCCATAGACCAGAACCACCACCAATCCACAGCCGGCCAGCAGCGCCAGCAGCAGGCCGGCCAACCCAAACCGCTCCCGCAGGTCGGCGGCGCGGGCATTGGTCGCTTTCGTCTGGGCCAACGCCTCTTGCAGCATCGCTTCGTTATAGTCAGCTTGGGCCGCGATGCCGCGGATGTCGGCCGCGGCCTGGGCGTGCTCCACAGGGGCCTGGGCGTCAATGCGGATCGCCTCGCGTCGGGCGGCGTTGTTGGCCTCCTGCCGCAACGCGTCCGCTTCGGCCGCCTGCTTCTCCCAGTTCAGCAGCCCCGTACCGCTCAGCCCCAACGCGCCGAAACAGCCGGTTAGCAGCACGACCAACATCAGCGCCAGGGCTACTTTCCACACCGATTGATCCGGCTGGATCACGTTCATGTCGCGCCTCGCAACAGCGTCGCGGCCCGATGAGCGCGACCGCCCATCGGGCCGTCGACGCTCTAACTCATGAACACCATCGCCAGAACCAGCGCCAGCAGGGCCAAGACCAGGAACAGCAGAACCTCGCTACAGCCCAGGTTCTCGTTCTCCGGCGCGGCCGGCACGACGATCACCGGCGGCGGTTGCGTCACCCGGCCTCGCCCGCCGAGCAAAACGAAGACGGCGATTAGCAAACCAATCGACAGCCCGGAAACCAGCATCAGCAGGTGCATCTCATCCATCACCAGACCTCCTACCGACCCACCAGGGCCTAGCCTACACGGAACCGACGGCCTCTCGTTTCAACCCAGCGTGTTATCCGGACAGACAGATGGATAGGCAGGGCCTCGGCCGACTGGATGGAAACTGGCGACCACCGAGGCCCCTGGGTGAGAATGGCCTGTCCCTGGTCGGCCATGCCCACTTCGCTTTGGGCGGAGAAGAAGGGGTGGATAGGGTTCGTAGATTATTCTTCCCCGACGGATAGAAACTCTCTGAATCTATCCGATAATTCATAGTATACGGTTCCCAAGCCCCTTGTCAATAACCATTTCTCTGTAACGGGCCGTTCTGGCCGCCTCTCGCGCCAGGTCGCCGGTTCGATCCGCCCCTGACCCATCTTGCTCCCCTTTGTTACTACTTGTGATACCGAAATGTCACTGGCCTGACCTCGGCAGGCTTCGGATAGACTCGGTAACGATCTTGTTGACATCTGCGATAGATTAGTCTAAAATGAGAAGCAAGCTTTCCAAGCGCGGCCGTACTATCTCCATCCCTGGTAGAATGGCCCCGGGGCCTAACGCCGAACGTTTACACCCGCCCCGACACAGTTCCATCTCGCATAATCGCTGGCATCATGTGGAGACCGATCATGGTCAACGCCCTTCGTTCTGGCTCGCCTGTCCATCCGGAGGCGGTGATGACATTCCGTCCAGGCCAATGGCGCGCGCGCGTCGACCGGCTGGCGGGCGAGTGGCGGCTGCCGTCCGACCTCGTGGCCGCGGCCCTGGTCGACGAGGCCGACCCCGCCGCGCTGGCCGCCGACGAGGTTGAACCGTATGCCCGCGCCCGCGAGCGGGCCGCGGGCTTCGCGGCGTGGCAGACTGAATTCCTGGGCGACGCCGCGGCCGACCTGAACCACCGCCTGCGCGCCCTGTTGCGGGCCGTCTATTGCGACGCGCCCGGCTTCGGTCACGTCCTCACGTTACTGGCCGCCCGCCACGCCCGCCTCTTCAGCCCCGCGGCCGACGCTGCGCTGGCTCAGGAGATGCTGGACGTCTTTGTGCCTGTGGCCCAGATGTTGGGCCTCTACCGCTTCCGTCGCCGCTGGATCGAGGAGAGCGCGCGCCTGCTCTACCCTGAAGCGTATCGCGAGAAGGCCGGCAAGCTCAACGTCCACCTCGACGGGCCGACGTCCGAAGGGCTGGATGAGGCCGTCGCGGCCTGGCAGTTGGCTTGGGTCGATCAGGAAACCGATGGCCGCCTGCCCGCAATCGATGATCAAGCGCCGACCTTCGACGAACGCCTGCGCCTCTTCGCTCTTTTGAACAAAAAAGTGCGGGAGGGATTGGAGGACGAGTTCGGCGACGACGCCCCCCCGGTCGAACTCTTACCACTGTTGCCCGGCTACCTCCTCCACGGCCAGCGCTATGACACGCCGGACGACAGGAACCCGCTGCAACTGACCGTGCGCGTCTTGTGCCAGACCCCCTCGGACTGCTACCGGGCGCTGGGCGTCATCCATAGCCGGTTCACCGTCCGCTCCGGCGTCGCGTTGCGGCCGCACGACTATATCGCCGCGCCCCTGACCAACGGCTATCGGGCGCTGCAGACCGTCTGCTCCTGGCAGCCAAACCCCACCCAGGCCGAGCGCCGGCCGGTCAAGTTCCACATCTTGACCGCCGACATGCACGACGTCAACGAATGGGGCATTCTGTCGGCCTCGGCGGCCTCGCCCGGCCATCGGCGGCGGCTGACCGCCTGGTGGAGCCAGCCCGATAAGCCGACCCGCACCCTGCCCCGGGGGACGAACCGCGAAGCGTGGATCAACATCCCGGAGCATTTGCGCCGCCACCCCCTGGGCAGCCACGCCGCCCCCCTCTACTGCTTCACACCCCTGGGCGAACTCTTCCTGCTGGAAAAAGACAGCACCGCCCTCGACTTCGCCTACCACATTCACACCGAACTGGGCCATCGGGCGGCGCGCATCGACGTCAATGGTCGGCCGGCCGCGCTAAACGCCCCGCTCCGCAACGGCGACCAGGTGCGAGTTGTCCTCGACCCCCACGCGGCGCGCATCGACTTCGTCTGGCCAAGCCTGGCGACCAACGCCCGGACGCGGGCCGACGTCCGCCGGATGTTGCGCCGGCTGGCCAACGCCGTCCACCCCGGGCGCGGCCGGTTTGAAGAGGAGGTGATGCGGTTGATCGACCGCTACCAGCGGGATCGCGCCCGGGGCCGCAAGCCCCTCTACACGCCGCCCACACCCACCACCACCGACATCGAGCGCTTCCTCGACCGCGTCATCACGCGCGATCCGCTGGACGACCGCGCCGCGCTTTATGAGCGGCTGGATAAGAACCCGGCGCTGGCCCGCGCCCTGGCCCACGAGTTGCTGTCGCACCTCATTTTCGCCGATCTGCCCGTGGGCGACGCCAGCCGCTCGCGCTATGAACTGGGGCAGTTAGAGTTGTGCTCCTTCTGCCGCCCCATCCCCGGCGATAAGTTGCGCACGGTCACCCGGTATGGTCCCAATGGGCTCAGCGAGACGATCCACACCGACTACTGCCGCCACGCCCAGCAGGCCGAGACGTTGTCCGACCCCCACCAGGTGCGCGGCAACTTGCCCGACCGCTGGCCGATGTACCACTTCGACATCGAGATGCCCGACAGCAAGCAGCTTCTGGCCCGCCTGCTAGAGAAGGTATACCAACTCCCTAATGCCTATCTCTTCGGCGTGCGGGCCGAAGTCAACGTCGACGGTTGGGCCATCATCGAACTCGACGTGGCCCTGATGCAGCCGCAACTGTGCGCCGACCTGCGGCGCATGATCGAATCGCTGGGCCACGGCGCCCACGCCGACTTCCGTCGGCTGCCCGGCGACCCGCGCGCCAAAGTGGAGGCCGCCGATCTGTCGCGCGCCATCACCATCCCGTTCACCGAGAGCGAGGTCACCGATTGGCGCTTCTTCGACCGCGACGGGATCATCGGCGCCATCCAGACCTGGCTGCAAGAGCCGGCCGCCCCGGTGTTGCTGCTGCACGGCCAGCGCCGCGTGGGCAAGTCCTCCATCGCCCGCCGCCTGGTGGAACACAACCTGACGGAGCGGTTGTCGCCGCCGGTCGTTGCCGTCTACGTCGATTTTCGCGCCCCGGTGCTGCGCCGACCGGGGTCGGTGGCCGCGCTCATCGCTCAGGAGGTCAGCCTGCGGCTGGGCCTGCCCCTCCCCCGCCTGGAGCCCCACGAGGATGCGATGGTGTGGCTCAATGGTCAACTGGGCGCGGCCGTCCGCCAGTTGGGCGACCGCCGGTTGTTGTTGATCATCGATGAGTTCGACGCCGAATTGGAGGCCGACGTCCGCGCCGGCCGGCAGCCCCCCGCGCTGGCCGGCTGGCGCGCCATCCAGCGCGCCCACCCCGAGATCCGCTGGCTGCTCGTCCTACAAGACGTCTTCCTGGCCGATCCGGCCTTCCAGATGGTGCTGGCGGACATCCCTCGCGAGACGCCACGGTTGGCCGTCCATCACCTGGCCGGCCCCTATGCGCGCCTGCTCATCGAACGGCTGGCCGTCGAGCGCGGCTTCACCTACCAGCCGATTGAAGATGGCGACGACATCCCGGCCCAGATCATCCGCTGGACGGCCGGCAATCCGTACCTCATCCACGTCATCGGCCGCCGGCTGTTGGAGCGGGCCGGCCGCTGCCGGCGGCGCGTCATCTTGCAGAACGACCTGAAGTTAATCCTCCATCAACTCCTGGACCGCGGCGAGGGGTATCTCAGCCACTTCATCGAGCACATCGAGGCCCATCCCGGCCGGCGGCTCGTCGCCGCCTTCGTCGCCGGCCGCGTTCGGTTGAGTTGGCGGCTGCCGCTGGCAACCGCCGCCGCTGTCCTGAGCAGCGAGTTCGGCCTGCTCGATCCGGACGAGACGGAACGGCACGCCCGCTTTCTGGAGCAGGTCGGCGTATTCGAAATCAACAACGACCCGGAACGGGGGCCGGTGCTGTCCTTCCCAATCCAGTTGCTCCAAGAGTGGATCCGCCACTATTGGGAGTTCGATCAGATAGCCGCCGCTTGGCCGGCGAGTAGCGCGCGCCGCGCGGCGTTAGCGCGCGAAGGAGTATCATAATGTACGGGAATCCTTTTTCATCCTTTTCGCCCGAGAACAATTTGATGATCAAGGGCCGGCGCGACCTGCTGCACGAGATCGCCCAGATCATCACCCTGTCCCGCCCTGACCACAAAGACATTCACGGCCTGCCGGAGATGGGCAAGAGCACCCTGTTACGCTACATTGCCCAGCCGGAGTTCATCGAGGCGTATCGCGAGCACTTCCTGGGCGACTTCAGGCGCGAACCGCACCGCCTGTTCATCCTCTACGTGTCGGGCTGGCTCGGCAGTGTCCATCCGCTGGTCGTTTTCGGTCGAGAATTTTACCGCCATTATGACGCCTATCGCGCGCGGCTGCGCGACGAGCATCAAACAGACGACCTGCCCGATTTGGACGAGCCGGAGTTGGCCGACCACGATGGCGATCAGGCGTTAGAGGTCATGGAGCCTCACATCCGCCAGCTGGTCGCGAAGGGGGTGCGGCCCGTCTTCCTGCTCGACGAATTCGATCGCGAGCACGCCTTCCAGGTTTTATCGCCGGAGCAGGCTGGTCGCCTGAGCACCTGGATGGCCTACTGCTCGTTCATCTTCGCCACCGAACGGCTGCTGGAGAAGGTCAACCCGTCGGCCAAGAAAGGCTCCCCCCTCTTCAAGCGGCTCCAGCAGACGTTCGTGCGCGAGTATATACCGGAAGAGGCCGCGATCTACGTGGTCGATCTGCTGAAAGGCTTCGGAACCGGTTTGCCCGACAAGGATATCGACTACATGGCCGAGCAATCCGGCGGCTTTCCTACGTTGCTGCTGCTGGCCGGGCGGGCACTGTGGGATATGCGCCAGCGCATGAAACTGCCCCCAGAGCCAGACGCCGACCCGCTGTCTGAAAAAGCCCGCGCGGTGTTGACCTCCCGCCTGGCTGCCGAATTCAAGCGTCCATTCAATGCCTTCTACCAAGCCGTCGACCTAAACCAGCGCCAGGCGCTTATCGAACAGGCCCGTCAAGAGGAAGCTCAGGGGGGCGAGTCGCCCGGTGTGCCGTCAGGCCCGCGCTACAACCTCCTGAGTTCGTTGGAGCAGTATGGTCTGATACAGGTCGACGACGACGGCGTGATGCGCCTCTTCGCGCCTTTATTCCGCGCCTTCTTGCTGCAACAGGAGCCGACCAAGCCGGCCAAAGAGGCCGAAACCGGCCTAACCGGCCTGCAGGCTAACCTCTATCACGCCTTTGTCAATAAACCCGACGCGGTGCTGACTTTCGACGAGTTGGGTGAAAAGGTATGGGGCCGGCGCCCCAGCGATGAGGAAGAGAAGCGCCGAATTCACATCGCCGTCTCCAAGCTGCGCAAGCAGTTGGAGGAGTCGGACGGCGGCGGGCGCATCATCAGCCAGCGCTCGCTCGGCTACCGGTTCGTGCCGGCACGCTGAGAGCGCCGGCCGCAGCCTACCCCACCCGGAAACGACGGAGAAGCGCCTCCGTCGTTTCCACCCCTCCCCCACTGGAGTCGGCGCGTCGACCGGCCAGCCAGCCAAGTTCGCATAATAACGCGCCTCGAACAAACCTCCCCAAAACCAAAATCATCCCTATAACTCCCGTAACTCTTTGCCGCCCCTGAGACAAAAAAGGAGTCATCGCCTGCCCTCCGCCGCGCCACCAGCTGGCCAGAGCGACGACTGGAGCGCCACGCCTTCGGCCGCCAGCGTCCCGGCATGGAGCGGCTCCGCGTCGACCACGCGCCAGACGCCAATTCCACGCCGTGTCCGACCATCGGGCCAGTAGAGGGAAGGCAGGGGCGCGGGGGTGCGGGGGTGTAGGGATGAAAAGCAGCGCGCCGAAGGCGCTTCTTTCCCCCCCGCCCCCCTGCTCCCCCGCTCCCCTGCTCCCGGTCCCCGCTCCGCCCGCTTCCACGCCGCCGCCGCCCCGGCAAAGTAGCGCTTCTCGATCGGCCGCCCGCCGTTGCCCGTCATCCCTTTCGTAAACAGGTCGGCGAGTTTCCGATTGATACGCTTTTGCCGGCCGCGGGGCCGCTGCTGGTGGTCGCGGGCCGCGCCGTAGCCGTTGGGCAGACGCCAGGCCAGATAGACCGCGCCCGGCCGCCCCTGCTGGCCGCGATAGTCGGTCAGCCGGAACAGCGCCCGGCCGCGCTGCCAGGCCCGCTCCTGCTCCGTCCCGGCCGCGACGCGCTCGACAATGGCGACGTTGCCCCGCGCTGCCACGCCCGCCCGACGCTCATAGGCCACCTGGCTGCGCGGGCAAGCGCCGCTCAGCTCGGCCAGCGTGGCGCGGGCGATGGGTGCGCCCGACGACGCGGCGGCGCGCCCACCGGCCCGCGCCCCGTCCGCCAGCGACGCGGACCGCGCCCGGCCGCTGTGGAAGGCCGCATAGAGTTGCGCCCGCGCGTCGCCGATGCCGCCCAGCAGCGCGGCGATGGGCACGCCCACCGGCCGGTGGCGCAACTGCCCCACCCCCAGCGCCGCCGCCACCCGCGCCGGGCCGTGCAGCCAGAGACGGCCGCGGTCGTCGCGCGTCCAAAAGACGCCCTGCCCCTCGGCCAGCAGTCCGCGCAGCCGCCGCCAGCCGCACAGCCGCAGCGGCGACGCCTTGTCCGTCAGCGCCGCCCGCGCCTCGGCCACATCCAACCAGCCCCGGCCCGCCTCGTCCAGATGTCGCAGCAACAGCCACACCCGCCCCGCCGCCGCCCGCTCCGTGCGCAGGATGCCCAGAGCGAGGTCGGGGAAGAGTTTGAGTAGGAGCGGGCGAGCAGGAGCGCAGGAGAGCGGGGTTGCAACGTCATTGAAGGACGCTGACGCGACCTGCTGGCACGCGCGAGCCACCAGCGCCGCCATAAAAGGATCGGCATCTTCTCCCTTGCCCCCCTGCCCCCACGCACCCCGGCTCTTCCGCAGATGCTCCGTCAACGTCTCGCTGCCCCAGCCCAGCCCGGCCGGCAGCGCGGCAAGCACCTTGCGCAGCCCCCATAGGGCGGTTTGGCCAACCGCCTCTTCGCCCGCGGATACAGAAGTGGTCCGGAGGTCGACGACGGCAGGAGACACGCCCCCCACCCCCCCCTTTACACCCTCGTGACTATGCGAATCATCACCAAGCCCGCCCTGCTCCGCTGACGGCCTGCCCCCGCTCCGCGCGCACGCCAACCGCGCCCGCAGCGCCATCAGCCGCTCGTTCGCCGCCAGCGCCGCCGCCGACACTGCCGGCGTGGCCGCTGGCCCCACCACCGGCGAGACCACCCCACTCCTGTCCATACTCCGTTCGCACCGGCCGGCCGCCGCCCGGCAAGCCAAACCGTATCGGCGGCAACCTGTTGGTTATCCGCCCGGCTCGCTCGCTCGGTTGTCCGCTGGGGGTTTGTAGCGCGGGTTGATAACCCGCGTGTTGGCTAGTCTGAAGAGGCGGGTTGGCAACCCGCGCTACAACGACCACCCCACCTTGACACGCTGATCGGCCTGTGCTATCCTCCGCTCGTTCGTATAGAGGGCCGCCGTGGGGGCACAACTCCCCCCTCCCCACTGAAGGGGCGCTTTCATCGGGTGCGGCTAACACCCAATGGTCGCGAAGCGAGCGGTCCTACTTGCTTACTTCGTTACACTGTCCAGCAAAGAGCCGGCGTTGACGCGCCGGTTTTTTGCTGCCCGGAGTTCAATCCCCGACGCGGGGTTCAGTCCCCGACGCGGGGCTCAGTCCCCGACGACTGAGCGCCATGCGTCGGGTTCGCGTGACGCATCGCGCTCAGTCGCCGGCGGCCGAAGCCCGCCGCGGCAAGGTGTGGCCGGCGTCAGCGAGGGAGCCAACGCCGGCCAGGAGTGGTAAGGAGCTGTCCCGCCCTTAGCGTATCAAATCACGACTCCCCGACGCCATTCAAATTCTGGCCGCTATTATAGCACACATGTTCTGATTTTGTATGGGCAAAGAGGCTCACGCAAAGACGCAAAGAACGCCAAGAAGAGCATTTTTGCGTCCTTTGCTTCTTTGCGTCTTTGCGTGAGCCTCTTCGCGTGAGCCTCTTCATATCGCCCACTCCGTCAGATCCCTATCGACCGTCGCCAAATCCACCAGCCGCACCCCTTCCGGCCGCCAGCGCTGCCGGCCGCGGGCCGTGGCCGAGGTCGTCGCCAGCCATTCCGCCCGCGCCGCCGCCGCTTCCGTCCAGCCGGCGGCCGAGAACAGCACGTAGTGCACCCGCCACTCGTCCCCCTGCTTGGGGATCAGGTGGGCCGTCTTCTTGACCAGCGCCTCCACCGCCTCCAGCCCCAGCGGCTCGGCCCGCCAATAGCAGTCGCCCAGGACGAGGCTCTGCGTCTCCTCGCCGATGCCGACCACGTCCACCTCGTAGCTGCTGGCCCACTCCGCGCCGACCTCGTCCACCGCCGCCGGCAGCGCCCCGTGGCCGGCCGCCAGCAGCGTCCAGTCGCGGCACATCTCCAGCCACGTATTGCGCTCCAGGAAGGCCGGCAGCGACTCTTCGAGCTGCTGCATGACCGGCCCCGACTGCCCCAGCGCCAGCTTGCTCTGGTGGGCGCTGATGAAATGGTAGAAGAAGCGCAGATAGGGATCGGTCACGACGTAGCGCCCGCGCCGGCTGTCGCGGCCGCGCTGGCTGATGGGCACGTCGCGCCGCACAAAGCCCGTGTCGCGCAGCACGCTCAGATAGAACGACGCCTTGCTGCTGTCCAGCCCCGTCCGCTGGCTGATCTCCCCCATCGTCTGCTGCTCGTTGGCCACGGCGCGCAGTATGCCGACGTAGTTGTGCATGTCGGTGATGAAGTCTTGCAGCAGAATGCGGCTCTCGTCCACCATCCAGGCGTGGGCCGGCAGCACGTTCAGCCGGAAGTTCTCCAGCACACTCTGGCGCGGGTCGAGCCGCTCCCAATAGGCCGGAACCCCGCCCCACATGCCATAGACCGCCACCCGGTCGGCCGGGCCATAGTCGGGGAAGTAGTCGGACGTCGTGCCATAGGGCAGCGGCGGCAGCTGGATGTGGGCCGTCGCCCGGCCATAGAGCGGGGCCTCATATTGCAGCAAGTGCTTCTGCATCAGCCCCATCTGCGACCCCGACAGCACCAGCATGACGTTCGACTCGCTCAGCCAGCGATCCCAGATCTTTTGCAGCGTGCCCACGAAGCCGGGATCGACGTCGATCAGGTAGGTTACCTCGTCGATGAACAGGGCCACGCGCCGCCCCTGGGCGAAGTTGGCCACCTGGCGCAGGGCCAGCTCCCACGTGCTGAAGCTGAAGTCGGCCGGCACCTCGGCCTCGGGATCCATGAAGCTCATCAGCGCCTGGGAGAAGGAGCGCAGTTGGGTCAGCAGCGACGCCGGCTCGGCCACCCAATACAGCCCCTGCTCCGGCCGCTGCCTCAGCCAGTGCGTCAGCAGCCGCGTCTTGCCCACGCGGCGGCGGCCGTAGAGAATGAGCAACGTCGCCCGGTTCGAGTCCCACAGGCGGTCGAGCACTTCCAGTTCGCGGCGGCGGCCGACAAAATCTGCGCGGTACATAGTCAGATGATCATAGGACGAATGCGGCTAGGCTATCTGAAACTATACTAATGGATCGTGGGG
>NZ_JAYRVJ010000174.1:0-2150 GCF_041918635.1 Promineifilum sp. (SeqCode) | reverse complement strand
TCGCCTCGCCGATATAGTGAGCGTCCATGCGCCCATGTTTAACGCAAAGTAACTGTAGCGCAACCATTCCTGGTTGCGGCCCGCTCAGTCAGGAATGACTGAGCTACGCCCGTCGCGTCCTTGCGTCCTCGCGCCTTTGCGCTACCATCTGCCCAGGAGGCCCAGCCGGACGCGCCATGACCGATCCCACGCTCCACCAGAACTATATTTTCATCCGCGGGGCGGTGGCCCAAGCCTATGATCTGAGCCAGTTGAAGCGCCTGTGCCTTGACCTGGACATTCCGGCCGACGACCTGGAGCACAACAACACGGTGTCCGGCCTGGCCGACGCCCTGCTGCGCCGGATGCATCAGACCGGCCGGCGCGCCGAGTTGATCGACCGGCTGCGCCAGGAGCGGGGCAATGTCGAGTGGCGTGACGACTACGCCTATCCCGGCGGCGATTCAGGGGACGGCGGCGATCCGGGAGCCAGCCGCCTGCCCTACGGCCGCAACCCCCTCTTCACCGGCCGCGAGGCTGACCTGCGCGCTCTGGCCGAACTCCTGCTCTCTAGAAACCCGGTTTCTCCTGAGAAACCCGGTTTCTACGCAGTCATCCTCTCCGGCACCGGCGGCGTCGGCAAGACGCAGCTGGCCGTCGAGTTCGCCCACCGCCACGGCGATCCGTTCCATGGCGTGCAATGGCTGAGTCTGGCCGACGAGCAGACGGCCGAGAGCGAAGTCGCCGCCTGCGGCCGGGCCATGGGACTGTGGGCGGACGCCGATGAGCCAAGCCTGACGCCGGCGGTCAAGGCCGAGAAGACGCGGCGCGCCTGGGAAGCGGACGCGCCGCGGCTGCTCATCTTCGACAACTGCGAGGAGCCGGCCCTGCTGGAGCAGTGGCGGCCGAAGCGCGGCGGGGCGCGGCTGCTGGTCACCAGCCGGCGCGAGCGCTGGCCGGCCGAGCTCCCCGCCCGGCTCTACCCCCTGCGTCCGCTGGTCGAGCCGGAGAGCGTCGCCCTGCTGCGCCGCCACCTGACCGAGGGGGACGGCCGCCCGCCCCGCGCCGGCGTGGCTGATGACGACCTGCGGGCCATCGCCGCCGAGCTGGGCGATCTGCCGCTGGCCCTGGCGCTGGCCGGGCGCTACTTGCGCCGCTACCGGCGCGTCGCCCCGGCCGATTACCTGGCCGATCTGCGCCGGCCGGGCCTGCTGCATTCCTCGCTGCGCCTGGAGGATGGCTACAGCCCCACTGACCACGAGCGGGACGTGTGGCGCACCGTGGCCCTGAGCTACGACCGGCTGCGGCCGGACGCCGGCGACGCGCCCGGCAACCTGGCCGTCAAGGGCGCGGCGTTGGCCCTGCTGGCCCGCGCGGCGTGCTTCGCGCCGGGGGAACCGCTGCCGGAGGCGCTGCTGCTGGCGGCGCTGGTCACCGAGCCGCCGACGCTGGCCGAGGATGGGCTGGAGAGGCTGCTGGAGTTAGGGCTGCTGGAGGGGGTGGCGGCTGAGGAGGCCACCGAGGCGCGCTACCGGTTGCACCGGCTGATCGCGCGCTTCGTGGAGGAGGAGAGCTCACGCCAAGACGCGAAGGGGGCCAAGGACGCCAGGGAAGAAGACGCGGAGGAAGGAGGGAGGATGGCGGCGGCGCGGGGGGCGGTGGAGGGGGCGGTGATCACGCTGGCCGGCCGGCAAGACGTGAAGCGCGATCCGCGACCGTTGCAGGCGTGGGCCGTCCACTTCCGCCACGTCGTCAACAGCGCCTTTGAGCGCGAGGACGAAATGGCGGCCAATCTCTGTGCTTGGCTAGATTTTGTTCTCAGCAACAGCGGCGATCTGGCCGGGGCGCTGCCCTATAGTAAACGTGCCTTGGAGATACGCGAGCGCGTCCTCGGCCCTGACCACCCCGACACGGCGACGAGCCTCAACAACCTGGGCTACCTGCTGAAAGCCCAGGGCGACCTGGCCGGGGCGCGGCCGTACTACGAGCGCGCCCTGGCCGTCTGGGAGCGCGTCCTCGGCCCCGACCACCCCTCGACGGCGCTGAGCCTCAACAACCTGGGCCTCCTGCTGAAAGACCAGGGCGACCTGGCCGGGGCGCAGCCATATCTCGAGCGCGCCCTGGCCGTCCGCGAGCGCGACATCGGCACAGAACAACCCGACACGCCGGTG
>NZ_JAYRVJ010000173.1:0-7344 GCF_041918635.1 Promineifilum sp. (SeqCode) | reverse complement strand
TCAGGCCGAGCGGCGCGAGTACACTGAGATCGCCCTGAGCGCTAACCGTGAGCGACGGGTGGAACCGGCCTAGATCAAAACGGTGGGATGCACTTTCTGAAGTGCGTCCCACCTATTCCTGAATAAAGCAACGTGCGGCGCACTTCAGAAAGCGCGCCGCACGAACAGTCGTAGATTAGAAGCCCACCAGCGATTGGAACTTCATCACCGAGTTCAGATCACCCTCGACCTTGATCTTGCCGGTCATGAAGGCCATCATCGGGTTGAGGCTGCCGGAGGAAAGGGCCTGGAAATCCTCGGAGGCCATCTTGACCGTGGCGCTGGGCACGGCCGCCGGCGCGCCCTGCGACACGTCCAGCTTGCCATCGGCGATGTTGACGTACCACTGGCCGCCCTCGTCGCCGCTCAGGTCGAACAGGATGCCCATGGTGGTGCCGGCCGCTTTGTCCGCCTGGAAACGGCCCGGCATGTTGTTAAAAAGATCGGCTACGCTCATCTTACCTGGTCTCCTAAATTGGTATTTTATTATCCCTGGTGGGTTGATTGGCAAGAAGTAACTGGTGCGCCCCCCGCCTGGATACCCCGCCAGAGGCTCCAGCAAAAAGTATAGCAACCGGCCCACCTCTGTCAAGCTTGCCTGGAACGCTCTCAGACCTGACAGGTGGGCGGCCACAAGCACTTTGACTAAGAACGAAACCTGTGGCCGCCCACCTGTCAGGTCTTCAACCGGGGAACCTCCATCAAAGTTTTTTCGTCCTAGCTTGTAGTCAGGCGATTCATCGCCGTTCCGCGCTGTTCGTACGGTATCGTTAGATGGTATTGAGGGAAGAACGACGATGAATTGCCTGACTACAAACGATGATCAGAGGGCAACGTTCGTTAATGTTTCCTCAACACAATGGCTACGATCACCCTACAGAGCGCCGCGCCGGTTGCCGCGCCCGACGCCTGTGCTAGAATGTGCGATAGTTTAACGGCAATGAACTGGCGGCTATTATAGTGCCGCTCTTTTCACGCACTCATACACCCCGAGTCATAAATCAAAACTCACGACATCCGGGAAGGGGCTTAACTTCATGGAAAACAACGAAACCGATCCGGGCAAGCGCCGATCGTGGCCGATCATCATTGGCTTCATCGTGGTCGTTGCCCTGATTCTCATCGGGCTTTTTCTTCCGCCCATCTCTCTGGGCACGCGCCTGGGGCTGGGCGGCAATGATGGCGAAACGGTCGGCGTAACGGAAGGGGTCGGGCCGGAAGCGACCGCCGAGGGCGCGGCTGAAACGGGCGACTTACCTGAGGGGGTTGCCCTCTCTACGGTGGGCAACGCGGTCGTTACCCTGCAACGGGTTCCCGCGGCCGACCTGGCGACAACGGCCGAAGGGTCGCTGGCCGACGCCGCCGCTGCGCTGCCGGCCGAGACGGCCGTCGGCGACGCCTACGTGCTCGACTACGCGGGCCAGGCTCCCACCGGCCAGGTCACCCTGCCGCTGCCGGCCGATCTGACCGAAACCCGGTTGATTGACCTGTGGGGCTGGGACGGCGAAAGCTGGAGTCACGTACCCGGTCAGATCACTGGCGGCCAGGCCGTCGCCGCTGAGGGGCCGCTGCCTCTTGCCCTGGTGCTCGTCCGTACCCCCGCGCTGGAGCAGCCGACCGTCGCCGCCGAACTCGCGCCTGAGGCGAGCGTCCCGGCCGAGGCCGAGTCGCTACTCAACGAAGCGTCCGTCGGCGCGCTGGTGCTCGGCCAGAACGGCGCGTTGGCCGGCGCGGTAGCCACTCCGCCCGAGGGCGTCGAGACGCTCTTCATGCGCGTCACCAACCGCGGCGCGGTCGTTGACCAGGCCGCGCTGACCGCCCTGCTCGACAACACCGCCGTCCAGGACGCCCAGATCAGCAGCCTCGTCGGCCAGGCCAATGCCGAGGGCTACGCTGGCGTCCACCTGGACTACCAGGGCGCGCCCGCGGCTCAGTCAGCCGCCTTCACCAAATTCGTCACCAAGTTGGCCGATGCGCTGCATGCGCAGAAGCTGCAACTGGCGATCACGCTGGACGCCCCCGCTCAGGTGGACGGCGCCTGGGATACCGGCGGCCAGGATTGGGCGGCGTTGGGCAAACTGGCCGACGTGGTCTACGTCCAGATGCCGCTTGACCCCACTGTCTATACGGATGGCGGCCTGGCCGACCAGCTCTTGTCCTGGGCCACCGGCCAGATCGACCGGCGCAAGATCAACCTGTTGCTGGCTGCCGGCGCGGTCAATAAGGTCGGCGAGGTGTTTAGCGAGTTGCCCGCCGAGCAAGCGTTGGCGAACCTGGGCCAACTAGAACTCGTCTCCGGCGAGACCATCGATCCCGGCGCGCCGGTTGAAGTCGCCCTGAGTGGCTCGGCCACGCCCCTGGAGTGGGATGGCGCGGCGCTGGCTTACAAGTACACCTTCGAACAGGAAGCCGGCCAGCCGCAGACCGTCTGGCTCATCACCGAGGCGTCGCTCGTCGATCGCCTCCAGCTGGCCCGCGACTACAACCTGCGCGGCGTGACCGTGCGCGGTCTGGGTCTGGGCAGCGGCGCGGCCTACGCGGCGACGCTGGGCAGCTTCCTGGGCCAGGGCGACGCCCCCGAGCCGGGCGGCGCGGCCATCGCCTGGACTGTCCGCGACGACAGCGACAGCGTCGTCGCCAGCGGGACGGGCAGCGAACTGACCTACACCTGGACGGCGACCGAGACCCCCGGCACGTACCGCGTGCTGGCCGGTCTGGTTCTGGGCGACATGACCGCCGAACTGGGCGAGGTCGAAGTCGTCGTTGGCGGCGCGGAAGTGGCCGAGGCCCCGACCGCGACGCCGGAGGAAGCCACGCCCGAAGCCACGCCCACAGCGGGGGCCGGCGGCGGCGCAGTGGCGCAGCCCACGGCCACACCTGGCTCAGCCGCCGTCGGCGCGCCCGGTGAAGCGACGGCCGTCGTCAACCTGCCGGCCAACGTCCGCACCGGCCCCGGCGTCGCCTATGGCACTATCGCCGGCGGCGCGAGCGCGGGCACGGTCCTGAAGCTCATCGGCCGCAACGAGCAGGGCAACTGGCTCAATATCACCCTGCCCAACGGCGAAGAGGGCTGGATTCTGAAGGATTTGACCACCATCAACACCGGCTTTGACACGGCCAGCCTGAAGGTCGTGGCCGCGCCGCCCATCACCGCTTCGGCCGGCTCGACCCCGGCCAGCGGCGCGGCGGCTGCGCCGCCCGTCGCGCCCCCGTCCGTCGCCCCTGTTGGCAACGTCAGCGGCTTCGCGCTGGGCGGCCAGGCGGCGGGTATGCCCGCGGGCACGATGCAGTACGCCGGCATGACCTGGGTCAAGAAGCAGCACAAGTGGAGCCCCGGCGACCCGCCGGAGGCCGTGGCCGGGATGATCAATGAGGCCCACGCCGCGGGCATGAAGATCCTGCTCAGTATCCCCGGCCAACTCTACCCGGGCAGTATCGACTTCGAGGCGTACACTAACTTCCTGGGCGGCGTGGCCGCGCTGGGGCCGGACGCCATCGAGGTCTGGAACGAGATGAACATCGAGCGCGAGTGGCCGGCCGGCCAGATCGACCCGGCGTCCTACGTCAACAACATGCTGCGCCCGGCCTACCAGAAGATCAAGGCCGCCAACGGCAACGTCATGGTCATCACCGGCGCGCCCGCCCCGACCGGCTACTTCGGCGGCTGCGGCGGCGGCGGTTGCGACGACGCGCCCTACGTGGCGGGCATGATGGCCGCCGGCGCGGGCAGCGCCTCCGACTGCGTGGGCGTCCACTACAATGAGGGGCTGATGCCCCCGTCGGCCACCAGCGGCGACCCGCGCGGCGCCGGCGGCCACTACACCCGCTACTTCCAGGGCATGATCAACGCCTACACCGCCGCCGGAGCGTCCCAACTGTGCTTCACCGAGCTGGGCTACCTGAGCGGCGAGGAGTGGGGTTCGCTGCCGGCCGGCTTCCTGTGGAAAGCGCCGTATAATCTGACGGTCGCCGAACACGCGCAGTACCTGGCCGAAGCCGTGCGCGTCGGCGTCCAGAGCGGGCGCGTGCGCATGATCATCGTCTTCAACGTCGATTTCAAGACGTTCGGCGACGACCCGCAGGCGGGCTACGCCATGATCCGGCCCAACGGCAGTTGCCCGGCGTGCGAGACGCTGCGGCAGGTCATGGGCAAGTAGTCCCCTCGCCTGGCTTTAGTTCGTTCATGGGGCGGGTCGCTTGACCCGCCCTTTTTTCCGAGTTTGAGGAAGAGAGGAGATCCGTTTATGCAGCACTACCGTAAGTTGTCTGTCTGGCTTATCGCCGCGTTGTTGTTGACGCTGGCGCTGGCGGCCTGCGGCGGCGGGGCGGAGACACCCCCTGCTGCGGAACCGACAGCCGGTCTCGAAGGACAGCAGATCGCCCCTACCCAGGAGTCGGCCGCTGTGGCTACGCTGCCACCGCCCGACGTCCAGGGCGAAGTCCTGCCCACGCCGACACTGGCCGCCCCGGCCGAGGGCGAGGCCGTCCAGCCGACGGCCGCGCCGGAGACGGCCAGCGGCCCCTGGCCCATCGACCAGTTCGGCTACGGCATCCAGATTCACGGCAATGCCACCGTCGGCGATCCTGTCGCCACAATGCAGGCCGTGCGCGAGCAGTTGGGGATGGACTGGGTGAAGGCCCAGATTCAGTGGTGGCTGGTGGAGCCTGACCAGGCCACCGACCAGTGGTTCTTCTACGACGCCATCATCGACACGGCCCACCAGGCGAACCTGCGCCTGATGGTCAGCGTCGTTGGCGCGCCGGCCTGGACCCGCGCCGCCGGCGGCGAGAACGGCCCGCCCGATGACTACGCCGAGTACGCCCGCTTCCTGAGCGAGTTGATCGACCGCCACCCCGGCAAGATCGACGCCATCGAGGTCTGGAATGAGCAGAACCTCGACCGCGAGTGGACGAGCGCCAACGGCATTAGCCCGGAGGACTACGTCCGCTTCTTGCAGGTGGCGTACGAGACGATCAAGGCCAAAGACCCCAATATCATCGTCATCAGCGGCGCGCTCTCGCCCACGGGCACGGGCGACTGGATCAAGTGGGCCGATGACTTCGAGTATCTGCAACGCGCCCTGGCCGCCGGGCTGCTCACCTACGCCGACTGCGTGGGCGTGCACCACAACGGCTACAACATCGCGCCCGACGTGACCTTCGACGCCGCCGGCTCGACGACTGAAGCCGCCGCCGCCAGCTTCCGCGGCCCGTTCGACAACCCGCACCACTCCTGGAGCTTCAAGACGACGATCGACACCTATGCCCAAATGGTGCAGGCGGTCGATCCGGCCAAGAAACTGTGCGTGACGGAGTTCGGCTGGGCCAGCAGCGAGGGCTACGCCGAGATCCCCACCGGCTTCGAGTTCGCCCGCGACAACACCCTGCAAGAGCAGGCCGACTACATCGTCCAGGCCTTCCGGCAGATGCACGACTCCGGCGACGTGTGGCTGGCCTTCCTGTTCAACTTCGACTTCGGCAACAAGGGCAGCGGCCCGACGGACGACCCCGTGCCCTATAGCATCATCGACACGCAGGGCATTCCCCGCCCCGCCTTCGGCGCGGTGGCGGAGATGGAAAAGACGCCGTAAGACAGGGAATAGGGGCTAGGGGATAGGGGCTGGGGAAGAGCGATCTTTGCTCCCCACCAGTCTCCGATCACTAGCCCCTTCTTCCTTCCTGACACCTTATCCCTCCCCTCATGTCCCGCCTGCTCCTTCTCGTTCTCGGGGTTATGCTGTTAGCCGGCTGCGGCACGACGGCCGCGCCGACTCCGACGCCAACGCCGACCGCGACGCCGCCCGATTTGCTGGGCGACCGGCCGGTCGTCGAGTCCTTCGCCTCGCCCGACTACGGCATCCACGCCTTCCTGTGGTGGAAGCCCGACACGGCCCTGCGCGACATCGCCCTGGTCAAGGAGATGGGCTTCACCTGGGTCAAGCAGAAGTTCCCGTGGCGCGAGATCGAGGGCATCGAGAAAGGGCAGCTCGACTGGTATCGCACCGACTACATTGTCGATGAGGTCGAGAAGGCCGGGCTGAAGCTGATCGTCCGGCTCGACCGGCAGCCATTCTGGTCGGAGCCGGCCGACAACCAGTGGCAGGACAACCAGCCGCCGGCCGATTACGCCGACTTCGGCGACTTCTGCGGCGCGGTGGCGACTCGTTATAAGGGGCGCATCGGAGCCTATCAGGTCTGGAATGAGCCGAACCTGGACCGTGAATGGGGCCTGCGGTCGCCCAACCCGGCCGAATACACGGAACTGCTTAAGGTCTGCTACACGGCCATCAAGGCCGCTGACCCGGCGGCCATCGTCGTCTCCGCCGGGCTGGCCCCCACCGGAACGGATAGCGCCGAGGCCATGCCCGACGTAAAGTTCCTGCAAGGTATGTACGACGCCGGCGCGGCGGCCTACTTCGACGTGCTGGGCGTCAACGCCCCCGGCTACAAAGCCCCCCCGGAGCTAGACCCGGCGGCGGCCGAGGCGGCGGAGTACGGCGGCGGCCGGTGGTTCGCCTTTCGCCACGTCGAGGACATGCGCGCCCTCATGGTCGCCAACGGCGACGGCCACAAGCAGGTCGCCATCATGGAGATGGGCTGGACGCTCGACACAGTTGACCCGACCTACGCCTGGCACGCCGTGGACGAGCAAACCCAGGCCGACTACCTGGTGCGGGCCTACCAGTATGCCGCCGAGCACTGGCGGCCATGGATCGGGCTGATGACGACCATCTACATCGCCGATTGGGAGTGGACGCCGGAGAACGAGCAGTGGTGGTGGGCCATCGTCCTGCCCGACGGCACGCCCCGCCTGGCCTACCACGCGCTGGCTGAGATGGAAAAGCGGTAAGAAAAAACGATCCGGAGATTTCGCAGATTACGCAGATTTTTAAGAGTATCACGCAAAGCTCGCAAAGAGCGCCAAGAACGCAAAGAAATCCTTTTTGCGTTCTTGACGTCCTTGGCGTTCTTTGCGTGAGCTTCTTAAAATCTGCGAAATCTGTGGATTCTTCCTCATTAAGGAGAAGCGATGTCATTCTGGGTTCTCGTCGCGTCGTACTGGGTTCACCTGCTGTCCACCGTCGTCTGGCTGGGCGGCATCGTCCTGATGGCGGTCATTGCCTGGCCGGCGCTGCGCCAGGGAGCGCTGTCGGCCAACCAGTGGTTCGCCTTGCAAAAGCGCCTGCTGCCCTGGGTGAACGCCAGCCTGGTCATCCTGCTCATCACCGGCTTTATCCAGATGACCAACGACGAGAACTACAACGGCTTTCTGGCTATCGACAGCCTGTGGGCCTGGGCCATGCT
>NZ_JAYRVJ010000172.1:0-2891 GCF_041918635.1 Promineifilum sp. (SeqCode) | reverse complement strand
GGGAGAGCGAGGCTTTGCCGACTTGCTAGGCGGTGGCCTTCCTGAAGCGCCGGCCGGCGCGAGCGGTGGGGGCGGCCTGGCGGACTTGCTGGGCGGGCTACTGGGCGGCGGCGCGGCCGGCGGGGCAAGCTCCGGTGACGCGAGCTCCGGCGACATGGGCGACATGGCCGGGATGCTCGGCGGTCTGTTGGGCGGCGGGGGCGCGGCGGCCGGGGCATCCGGCGGCGGTGGCTTGATGGACTTGCTGGGCGGACTGCTCGGTGGGGGCAGCGCGCCAACCGGCGCGTCCGGCGCATCCGGCGGCGGGCTGAGCGACCTGCTGGGCGGACTGCTCGGCGGGGGCGGCCAACCCATGACCTTCGGCGGCGGCGGGGGGCCAACCTTGCCTTTTGCCAATACCCTGGCCGAGAAGCTGGGCATCTCGCCGCAGATGGCGAACATGCTCATCATGGGCGCGATCGGTCTGCTGACCGCCTCGGCGGCCAAGAAGCGTAGCAGCGGCCGGAGCGGGGACATTGACCTCAACAGCCTGGCCGCCGACCCCGACTACATCCGCTCCAGTGGCGTGGCCGCGCGCCTGTCGGCCCAGATGGGCATCAGCGAGGACGAGGCGGTGGCCGGTCTGCAACAGACGATGGGCCTGATGGCCGCCGGGCAAAGCCCACCCGCCAAGAAGACGGGCGCGCGCAAGACCACGGCCAAGAAGACAACCGGCCAGACGGCGCCCAAGAAGAAGAGTACCGCCAAGGCGACGAAGACGACGGCCAAGAAGAAGCCGAGTGGGTCAAACACCGGCTCCGACTTCATGGATTTGCTGGATGATCCACATTAATGGCGGATTAGTTCGCTAAAAATGAGAAGATGGTTATACTGGTCAACAATATGACTCGGAGGGGCCGGTTTCTCCTCCTAAGTGATAGCCGGGCCTGACCGATTCGTCGGTCAGGTCCGAGCCCAACATTTAGGTATTGGAGGTAGTGACATGTTGAAGGAGTTTCGCGACTTCATTAACCGCGGCAATGTGATGGACCTGGCTGTGGCCTTCATCCTTGGCGCGGCGTTCACGGCGATCGTTAACTCGTTGGTGAATGACATCATTATGCCCATCATCGGCGTAATACTGGGCGGCGTTGACTTCACCGCGCTCGCCATTACCGTTGGCGATGCCAACATCACCTACGGCAACTTCATCCAGGCCATCATCAACTTCCTGCTGGTTGCATTTGTAGTTTTCCTGCTGGTTCGTTGGCTCAATCGCATGATGCCCAAGAAGGCGGCCGCGCCGGCAGGGCCGACGAACGAGGAAGTTCTGCTGACCGAAATCCGCGACCTGCTGCGCGCCCAAAACCGCTAGCGGTCCCGCCGCGCGGCCGCGCCCGCCGAACCGGCGACGAGCGCGGCCGCCCGGCGCTCCCATTGAAGCCAAGGGAAGGGGGTCCGTCGAGACTAAGCTGCCGCGACGGATCGCATCACTGCCAAAGGAGTGAGGAAGATGTCCATTTTCCGTCGCATTATTGGACTCCTGCTGATCATCGTCGGGCTGGTCGGACTGATAATCGCGGGGGCCGGGGCCTATTTCGCCGGTCAGGCTATTGACGCGGGGGTGACCGGGATGAACAGCGCCCTCGACATGGTCGGCACGACAGTCGATACGACGACCGCCAGCCTGAAAAACGTCCAGGCGACCCTGACCGAAGTTGGTTCCACGCTCGACACCGTCTCCCAATCGACGGGCAACCTCTCCACCACGCTGACCGACACACAGCCGCTGCTGGATCAACTAACGAGGATGACCACGGAGACGGTTCCCAACAGTCTGGACGCCGTCAATCAGGCCGTGCCCAACCTGGCCGGCATCGCCGGAGCCATCGACAACACCCTGACCCGTCTGAGCGACTTCCAGGTTGAGCGCACCATTCTCGGCGTGCCGCTCAGCTTTGACCTGGGCGTCAACTACAACCCCAGCGAGCCATTTGACAATGCCGTTCTGGCGATTGGCCGGAGCCTTATCCCCATCCCGCGGCAAATGCGCCAGTTGGAGACCAGCCTGGACGCGGCCACGGCCAACTTGGGAACCATCAGCAACGATATCGCCCAGTTATCGGGCAACATCGACGGCATCAACGTCACTGTGGCTCAGTACATCCCGTTGCTGGATCAGTACATCGGCGTGCTGGACCAGACCAACGCCTCGTTGGAGAATACGCGGGCGCAGATCAACGCCAACCTGAGCACCATTAAGTGGGCCGCCACGGGGTTGATGATCTGGTTCGCGCTATACCAGATCATGCCGCTCTACATCGGCTACCGCATGCTGTCCGACAAGGTGGTCGAGGGCGCGTTCGAAGAACGTCTGGATCAGATCGAGGATCGGGAAGAGACGGCGCACGAGGCGGCGGTCGAGGCGACCGTAGCTGCCGAACAGGCCGAAGCCGCGGCTGAAGACGCTGAAGACGCGGCCGAGGACGCGGCGCACATCAAAACCGCCTGACGCTACGCCACCCCGGCGGCCCTATTTGCGGAATAACCCGGCGCGCATGGGCCGGCACGATCGCGGCACGCGAGGCAGTCATGAACAACATCGGCGCTCCTCTTCGCTTGTGGGTGGTCGCGCTGCTGGCCCTGGCGGTCGGCCTGGTCGCCTGTCGCCAGCAGCAGACGGTATCGCCCACCGTGATCCCGGCCACGACGGCCCCGACCGTCGCGCCGGACGCGGCCACGCCCCCGGCCCCAGCGGCCGACGCCTGGTCGGCGGCGCAGGCCCGCGGCCGGCTGGTCGTCGGCATGTCGGCCGACTATCCCCCCTTCGCCTCTTACACGGATGAGTTCGAACTGACCGGCTACGACGTGGCCCTGGCCCAGGAGATCGCCGGCCGGCTGGGCCTCGACGT
>NZ_JAYRVJ010000171.1:0-6906 GCF_041918635.1 Promineifilum sp. (SeqCode) | reverse complement strand
CCGCCGGGGTGACGAGACTTTCGCGCTCCGGCTCCTCCTTCTCGGCGCGCGCCGCGGCCAGCGCGGCGGCGGCCTCCGGCGGCACGGGCCGGCCGTCGAGCGCCGCCAGGCCCACCACGGCCGCCGGGCTGTCGGGCGCGAGGGCCAGCGCCCGCTCATAGGCGGCGCGCTTCTCGGCCGGGTCGGTCGCCACCTCGGCCAGCCCCAGCCACGCCTCCTCGGCGTCGGGCGCGTCGCGCAGAATCTGGCGGTAGAGCGATTCGGCCGCGGCGTTCTTGCCGTAAGAGGCGATGCGGTCGGCCTGGGTCAGCAGCGTGCGGAGTCGGGGGTCTCGAATGGGCATGGCAGATATTTTACACGTGCGGCCAGCTAAAGCCGAGGCGGCCCATCAGCCGGCGGTAGAAGTAGCCGGGGCTTTCGACGCGGGCAAAGCGGCAGGCGCGCTCGTACTTGGTGATGAGCACCTCGTCGCCGCTGAAGACCGGCTCGCTCTTCTGGCCGTCGGCGGTCAGGAACGCCTCGTGGCTCATCTCCACCTGGATGCTGATGCGGGCGTTCTCGTGCAGCACCAGCGGCCGGTTGAGGCTCAGGTGGGCGGCCACGGGCACGATGAGCAAGTTCTGCAACTGCGGCGGCATCAGCGGCCCGCCGGCGGCCATGGCGTAGGCGGTCGAGCCGGTCGGCGTGGCGACGATGAGCGCGTCGGCGATGTAGGTTGTCACCAGGTCGCCATCGACGCGCAGGTGGAGGCGGATGACCCGCGCCTGCGCCCCGCGGCCGATGACCGCCTCGTTCAGGGCCACGAACGGCTTGATGAGCTGCCCCTCGCGCCACAACTCGGCGTGCAGCAGCAGCCGGCGCTCCATCCAGTAGTCGCCGCCCAGCACCCGCTCCAGCTTGTCGGGCCAGTTGTCGGGCGTGGCTTCGCTCAGGAAGCCGACGCGGCCGATGTTGATGCCGAAGATGGGCACGTCGTGGGGCACTGTCCAGCGCGCCGCCCGCAGCGTCGAGCCGTCGCCGCCCAGCACGACCAGCAGCGACGTGTCGGCCAGCGGCGCCTCGGGCAGCGCGCCGTCGTCCCACGGCGCGGCCGTCCACGTCGCCACGCCCCGCGCCGCCAGCCACGCCTTCAGCTTCTCCGCCAGCGGGGCTGATTCGGCGATGCGGGGTTGTTCGAGGATGCCGATCACGTTCATAGGAAATCAAGAGTTAGGAGCGGGGGAGCAGGGGAGCGGGGGAGCAGGGGTGCGGGGGGGCATCAAACCGCCGACCATCAACCACTGACCCACTGACCTACTGTCCACTGCTCACTGCTTACTGACCACTGCTTACTGACCACTGCTTACTGACCACTTCTCGCTACCCACTCCACCACCTCCGCGACCGGCACGCGCACCTGCTCGCCGCCGCCCATGGGGCGGACGGTCACTTCGCCGCGGGCCACCTCGTCGTCGCCCAGGATGAGCACGACGCGTGCGCCGTGGTGGTCGGCCTCGCGCATCTGGCTCTTCATGCTGCGGCGCTGCCGGCCGAAGGCCAGCCGCGCGCCGATGCCCGCCGCGCGCAGCCGGAAGGCCAGTTGCGTCGCCGCCGTCTTCGTCTCGCCGCCAAAATGGGCGATGAGCACGGGCAGCGGCTCGACCTCTGGCGGCCGGACGCCCTGCTCCTTCATGCCGAGCACAATGCGCTCGGGGCTGCTGCCAAAGCCGACGCCGGGCGTGGGCGGGCCGCCGATGTCCTCGGCCAGCCCGTCGTAGCGTCCGCCGCCGCACAGCGCCGCCTGCGCGCCGATGCCCTTCTGCCACACCTCGAAGACGGTCTTGGTGTAGTAGTCGATGCCGCGCACCAGCCGGAAGTTGATGGTATAGGATTGATCCAGGGCGTCGAGCAGGCCGCGCACGCCGCCGAAGTGGTCGCGGCAGTCGTCGCACAGGTGATCGAGGATGTGGGGCGCGCCGGCCAGCAGCGCCTCCATGCCCGGCTCCTTGCTGTCCAGCACGCGCAGCGGGTTCTTGCTCAGCCGCTCCTTGTCGATGTCGGCCAGCTTGTCCAGGTGATCGCCCAGGTACGCCTTGAGTTTCTCGACGTAGCCCGGCTTGCAGACGGGGCAGCCGGTGCTGTTCAGTTGGAAGGTCAACCCCTGGAAGCCCAACTCGCGGTAGAGGTTCATCGCCAGCATCATCACTTCCACGTCGGCCGCCGGGTCGTCCTCGCCCATGATCTCGGCGTTGAACTGGGTGTGCTGGCGCAGGCGGCCGGCCTGGGGGCGCTCGCGCCGGAAGGCGGGGCCGATGGTGTAGAGCTTGACCGGGCGCGGCCAACTGCTCAGGCCGTTCTGGATGTAGGCGCGCATGAAGCCGGCGGTGAACTCCGGCCGCAGGGTGATGCTCGACCCGTCCGGCTCCTCCAGCGTGTACATCTCTTTCTGGACGAAGAAGTCGGAAGCCTGGCCCACGCCGCGCGTGAACAGCTCGGTCGCCTCGATGATGGGCGTATCGATGCGCTGGAAGCCGTAGCGGCGGGCCAACCGCTCGGCCGCGGCCGTGATCACGTCCCAATAGCGCCGCTCGTCCGGCAAAACGTCCTGCATGCCGGTGAGGCGCTGAATCTCTTTCGACACAATTGCCTCCGAAGCGAAGAAGAATCCACAGATTTCACAGATGACACCGATAAAACGACGCTTCCTCTGTATCTCTCCGTGTCTGCGCTCTGTGTCTCTCTGTGTTCCTGTTTGCCTTTTTCTTACCAGTCGCTGGATTATAACGGGAAATGGGGAATGACCAATTACCTCGCCCGTGGAGAAGGGCGGTACGCGGCGCGGAACCCTCTCCCCAACCCTCTCCCACAGGGAGAGGAAGGGCTTATCCCCCCGCCCCTTGGGAGGGGGTTAGGGGGAGGGATTGCCCTAAGAGGGTGATCTACTCGTCCAGGCGGTAGTCGCACGCCCCGCGCACGCCGCACCCGGCGCAGCGCCGCGGGTCGGCGTGGTCGGGTTCGGGGTCGGGGTCGGCGGACGCGGCGCGCATCTCGTCCAGCAGGTCGAGCAGATCGGCCTCCAGCTCCTCGGTGTAGTCGATGGCGAACGCCCCGTCGCGATACTGGAGAATACCGAAGGGCGGGCGCACGCCGTAGTTCTCCTCCACCAGCAGGCAGTAGGCGGCCAGCTGGAGCACCTGCCCCTCCCAGGGCGAGTCCGGCGCGGCGCTCGACTTGACCTCAACGGGGATGATCGTCCCGTCGGACTGCTCCACCAGATAGTCGGGCTTGCCCACCAGGCGCAGGCCGGCGGCGTGCAGCACGTCGTTGTTGGCCCGCCACGCGCCGGTGTCGGTGTAGATGACGCTGCCTTCCGGCAGCCCGCTCTCCCGCCGCCAGGCGCGCCCCCCCGCCCACAGCGTCGCCGCCAGGAAGAGCAAGAACAACACCAGCGCCAGAGGCAGACCACCCATGATCATGGCTTTATCTGCTGCTCCAAGAGAATCATCCGCAGATCAGGCAGATTGGGCAGATTTTAAGAGCGCATGAAATGAGAGAATCTCCCATGAAGCAAATATCTACAGGTGATAGCGTGTTGCCGATGTCGTTCTGAGAAATCTGCCCAATCTGCTCAATCTGCGGATCACTCCTTCTTAATTCGCCAGGAAGAAGAACACCAGCGCCGCGACGGCGCAGAAGAGGGCCACGTAGGCCACGCGCTGCGCCCAGAGGGAACGCTGCACCAGCCGGCCGTGCCGCTCGTGGTGGCGCGTGCCGGCCGCCAGTTGGGCCACATTGACCGGCGCGACGCCCCGCATCCGCCGCAGCCACCAGCCCCGCCGGCAGTAGCAGTAGTCGGCGATCTCGCTGGCCTTGATCCAATGGTAGCTCATATGTTCTATTTTATGGATAATAGGGCGTGAGTCAAGCGGTGTAGCGCGGCCATTCCTGGCCGCGGCGCTCAGTCAGGAATGACTGAGCTACGCGCCGACGCGGCATACCGGTTGAGGTACGCGCCGAAGAGCAGGATGAGGCTGCTGATGTACGTCCAGCTCAGGAAGGCGATGATCGTCCCGACCGAGCCATAGACCAGGTTAGAGCGCGTCAGATAGTTGGCGACGAAGATGAGGAAGAGCCGCTTGGCCCCTTCCCAGAGGATGCCCGCCGCGATGGCCCCCGGCAGCACCTCGCGCCAGCGCAGCCGGACGTGGGGCATGAAGTAATAGAGGAGCGCGAACAGGATGATGTCCAGGAAGACGGCCCAGAACTCGGTGGTGTACGGCCCGATGCGCGCCAACTGGTCGGGCAGCAGGCTGTTGACGATGGTCAGGATCGTTCCCTCGATGCTGGAGGCCAGCAGCAGCAGGGCGGTGATGATGAGCACCATGACCACCGCCAGCGTCCGGTGCCGCCAGACCGAGCGGCGGTGGTTGATGTCCGCGCCCCAGATGCGATCCATGGCGCGGGTGATGACATTGAAGGCGCTGGACGCGGAGAAGAGCAGGATGAGCGCGGCCACGCCGGTGACAGGGCCGCGCGCCGCGGCCAGATTTTGCAGGTTGGCCCCCAGCATGGCCTCCAGGCCGGGGATGACGAACTCCAGTTCGGCCACGATGCGCGACTCGGCCATCACCGGGTCGAGCCAGTTGCTGGCGATGGCGATGACCAGCAGCGCCAGCGGGAAGACCGAAAAGAGGGTGAAGTACCCAATCGAGGAGGCCAGCAGTTGTGACTCCGGGGCCTGCGCGTCCTGGGCGGCGCGCCACGCCAGGCGCGCCCACATCCGGGCCGCACCCGCCGCGTCGCGCACGATCTGTTGAAACCGGTCCGCCTGCATCTCGCTCGGGCCTGGAGCCATGCTATTCACTCGTCCGTTGTTGGCGTCAATGATTCGCTTGAGTATAGTCCGGCGCGGCCCGGCATACAACCGCCCGACCGCCCGGTTTGAGGATTTATGACACCCGTGTTACCATTCTCCCCTATGAAACGGCCGGAATCTCTGCGCGAGTACCGCTGGCGCGTCGCCCCCGAAATACCCGCCGACTCGCCCCTGCGGTCGGCCGGCGACGCGTTTCACCCCGTCTTGCGCCAGATTCTCTACAACCGCGGCCTGGCCCAGCCGGCGCAGATCCAGTCGTTCCTGTCCAACCACTACCTGCTGTCCCGCGACCCCTATCAGCTGGCCGACATGGATCGCGCCGCGGCGCGCATCGCCCGCGCCGTGCGCGAGGGCGAGATGATCGTCGTCTACGGCGACTTCGACGCCGACGGCGTGACGGCCACCGTCCTGCTGACGGAGGCGCTGCGCGACCTGTGCGACGACCACCGCCAGATCGTGCCCTACATCCCCGACCGCGTGGACGAGGGGTACGGCCTGAACCTGGAGGCGCTGACGACGCTGCGCGGCCGGGGCGCGGCCGTGGTCATCAGCGTGGACTGCGGCATCCGCTCCCCCATCGAGGCGGCCCATGCCCGCGCCATCGGCCTCGACCTGATCATCACCGACCACCACAGCCTGGGCCCGGAACTGCCGCTGGCCGCCGCCGTCATCAACCCCAAGCGGCCCGACTCCGCCTACCCGGAGCGCATGCTGGCCGGCGTGGGCATCGCCTTCAAGGTGGCCCAGGCGGTGCGCGCCGCCCTGCCCGACCGCGTGCACAGCGACGAGTCGAACCTGCTCGACCTGGTCGCCATCGGCACGGTGGCCGACCTGGCCCCGCTGGTGGGCGAGAACCGCAAGCTGGTGGCCGAGGGGCTGGTGGTGCTAAACGAGGTGCGGCGGCCCGGCCTGGCCGCGCTGATGAACGTCAGCGGCCTGCAACCGAAACAGATCACGGCCGAGAGCATTGGCTTCACCCTCGGCCCGCGCATCAACGCCGCCGGCCGGCTGGCCCACGCCTACGACGCCGCCAAGCTGCTCATCGCCAACAACTCGCTGACGGCCCAGACCCAGGCCAAGCTGCTGGACGAGCTGAACCGCAAGCGGCAAAGCCTGACCCGCCAGCTGAGCGCCCGCGCCGAGCAACTGGTCGATCCGGCCGCGCCCATCCTCATCGTCGGCGGGCCGGAGTTCCAGTCGGGCATCGTCGGTCTGGTCGCCAGCCGCCTGTCCGAGAATTATTACCGCCCGGCGATCATCATGGAGCACGGGCCGGAAGAAAGCCGCGGCTCCTGCCGCTCCATCGACGAGTTCCACATCACCGAGGCCCTGGACGAGGTGGCCGACCTGCTGGTGCGCCACGGCGGCCACGCCCGGGCGGCCGGCTTCACCATCCGCAACGAACACCTGCCGGAATTCGTCGCCCGCCTGACCCAGATCGCCTGCGACCGGCTGGCCGGCCAGGAGCTGCGCCCGGCGCTGACCATCGACGCCGAGTTGCCGCTGAGCGCCGTGGATTGGGCGCTGCAAGGGACGCTGGAACAACTGGAGCCGACCGGCGAGGAGAACCCCGTGCCCCGGCTGCTCAGCCGCGGCGTCGAGGTGGTCAGCCACAAGACTGTGGGCGCGGAGGGCAGCCATTTGCAGCTGTTTCTGACCGACGCCCGGCAAAACGGCGCGGCGTCCGGCCGGCGCTACGCCGCCCCCCGCCCCGCCCAGGCCTACCCGGCCATCGCCTTCCGCCAGGGGGAGTGGGCCGGCACGTTGCCGCAGTACCTCGACGTGGTCTACAAGGTCAACGTCAACCAGTGGCAGGGCAACCGCAACTTGCAGCTCGTGATCGAGGATATGCGCCCCACTCAGGAGGAGGGCAGCAGCCTATGACGATTCTGGTGACCGGCGCGGCCGGGTTTATTGGCAGCCACCTGGCCGAACGCCTGTGCCGCGAGGGACGGACGGTCATCGGGCTGGACAATTTCAACGACTATTACGACCCGGCGCGCAAGCGGGCCAACGAGCAGCGGCTGTGCGCCTACCCCAACTTCCGCATG
>NZ_JAYRVJ010000170.1:0-2942 GCF_041918635.1 Promineifilum sp. (SeqCode) | reverse complement strand
CCCAATCTGGACCGCAAGACGATGCGCGCGGGGGCGTAGCACCCTGTATCACAGCCTGTCAGGATGTAGCGGCGCTTGTGGCGCAGCCATTCCTGGCTGCGGCGGCGCTCAGTCAGGAATGACTGAGCTACAAGCTATTAGACCATGCGCGGGAGCAAGCCATGAACGAAGTCAAAACCCATTGGGCCGAGGTGGACGAGCGCGGCCGTCTGGTGTTGGAGCCGGACGTGGCCGCCCGCTACGGGCTGGCTCCGGGCGCGCGGGTGCGCCTCGACCTGGACAACAACACCATCCGCCTGCACCGCCCCGTCACTCACCTCGCCAAGCTCTACGTCGAGCCGACCAACTGGTGCAACATCGACTGCGTCACCTGCATGCGCAACAACTGGGAGGTGGAGACGGGCTTCATGGCCGCCGAGACCTTCGAGCGCATTATCGCCGGTCTGAAGACGCTGCCCGCGCCGCCGACGGTGATGTTCGGCGGCATCGGCGAGCCGCTATCCCACGCCCACATCGCCGAGATGGTGGCCCGCGTCAAGGCGCTCGGCTGCCGGACGGAACTCATCACCAACGGCACGCTGCTGACGGAAAAGCGGGCACGGAGTCTCATCGACGCCGGGCTGGACGTGCTGTGGGTGTCCATCGATGGGGCGCGGCCGGAGAGCTACGCCGACGTACGGTTGGGGGCAGAGTTGCCGCGCGTGCTGGAGAACCTGCGCCGCTTCCGCCGCCTGCGCCGCCCGGCCCACCACCCCGTGCCGGAGATCGGCATCGCCTTCGTCGCCATGGAACGCAACATTGGCGACCTGCCCGAACTGCTCCAGATGGGCAAGAGCCTGGGCGTGATGCACTTCCACGTCAGCAACCTGCTGCCCCACACGGCGGCGATGAGCGAGGAGGTTCTCTACAGCCGGACGCTGAACTCCATCACCTTCCTGCCGTCCCCCTGGCTGCGGCGGTTGACACTGCCCAAGATGGACTTGAACGAGTTGACGATGGAGCCGTTCCGGCGGGCGCTGGACAGCGGCTACAACGTCACCTTCGCCGGCAGCAACCTGGGGCTGTCGAATGACGTGTGCACCTTCATCGAGAGCGGCTCGATGATCGTCGGCTGGGACGGCAGCGTGAGCCCCTGCTCACCGCTGCTCTACACCCACACCGGCTACCTGCGCGGCTACGAACGCAAGTCGCACCGGCACATCATCGGCCGCGTCCAGGAGCGCGACCTGCTCGACCTGTGGCTCGACCCGGAATACGTAGACTACCGCGAGCGCGTCCACCGCTTCGCCTTCGCGCCATGCACGCCCTGCGGTGGCTGCGAGATGTCGCGCGAGAACCTGACCGACTGCTTCGACAACCCCGCCCCGGCCTGCGGCGGCTGCTTGTGGGCGCAGGGGGTTATTGCTTGTCCCTAAATCAGTCTTTCTGATTCTTGATATGTTTTTCTGTTTCTAGGGTCATTGTGTCGGTCATTACAGTAGTGCCTAGTGAGCTTCCATATAAGCCCGCAGAAGCGCATTAATGCGTGTCTGATAGCCTCGACCCTGCGAGCGAAACCAAGCCAACACATCGCTATCAATCCTTAGCGTAACCTGCTCTTTGGTCGGCTCGGGCCTCAACCCGCGACGAACGATGGCACGCGCAAACATCTCTGGTGTAATTTCAGGGATGTCGGACACATCAATGTCCTCATCGGTCATGTTGTCCAGCCGCTCCCAGTCAGTCAGTGAATCGTTGGAAGTAAATTTCTCGCTCATAGCTCTTAGCCTTTCTCGCCGAAATGATGCGGGTGATTTCACCTCGTTGGCTGTGGACGACAACAATGACATTTCCTTTCAGCAAGCCCAAGGTGATGAAACGCAGCTCATCATAGCCGAATCGGTCATCTTCGATAGTGACGATGTCGCTATTGAAAATAGTGGCCGTATCTGCAAAATCTATCGCGTGTTTGCGACGGTTAGCAATCCGCTTAGTTTCATCCCAGACAAACTCAGGTATATTCTATTGTAACTACATTTTGTGGTTATTTCAAGCAAACTAAAAGGGCGCTGCCTCATAACACAGCGCCCTTTTAACGGATGAAATTCAGAAGCAACCAACAGATGTCATAGATCGCGCCAGTTCTTAATCTGCGTAATCTGCGGATTCTTCCTCTTCTAAATCACTTCCAACTCTTGCAACTTCCACTCCGGCACGACGCCATCCTTCCAGCCGCGCGCGCCGTAGTACTCGGCCAGCATCAGGTCCAACTCGCAGGTGTGGCCCAGATTGCCCGGCTCCGTGGACGGCTCATGGGTGAAGCGGTGCGGCAGGTAGTCGCTGCCCTCGCCGTGACCGGCCAGGTTGTTGTACCAGCGCTCCAGATTGTAGATGCGCTCGCCGGTCTTCAGCATGTCATCGGTAGTGAACTCCGGCAGGCCGACGAAGGCGGCGTACTGCGCCGTGTACTCATCGACGCCCTGGGCAAAGGCGCTGAACTTGCACAAGTCCAGGCTGTCGGAGAAGGCGTGGATGTCCTGGAAGATCTTGGTCAGTTTGCCCTTGCCATCCCACTCCAGCGGATCGACGCTGAGCGACTGGAAGGGCATGATGTTCAGTTCGGCCGCCGGGGTGTAGGCCCGCAGGTGGCACGCGCCGCGGTTGCTGGTGGCGTAGGCGATGCCCATGCCCTTCATGCCGCGCGGGTCATAGGCCGGAATGGCCTGACCCTTGACGGTATTGGAGACTTCGGAGTGGCCCAGGTTGGCCGCAAAACGGGCCGGCCCCTCGGCCAGCGCGTCGCCGACGCCGCGGCGATAGGCGATGTCCTCCGCTAACTCGATCATCTTCGGCCAGTCGCCCCAGGTCAGCGCCGGATGGCCGTTGAGATACCCCTTCTCCGAAACCTCCATGTAAGTGGAGAAGGCGTTGCCGAGTTCAATGGTGTCCATGCCGAAGTCGTT
>NZ_JAYRVJ010000169.1:0-4542 GCF_041918635.1 Promineifilum sp. (SeqCode) | reverse complement strand
GCGCGGCTATCCCGCCTTCTGTGACCAGAACGCCCACCTCTGGTTCGACGGCTTCGGTGAGTTGGCCGGCTTCGTCATCGCGGAATACGGCGGCGACAGTTTCGACATCATCACGTTGGAGGGCTACCGCTTCCTCTATGATGCGTTGCTGGCGTGGGCGCTGGCGAACTGGGGCGATCGGGCGCCGCGCCTCAGTACGGAGATCACCGACCGCCAGGCGCTCGAAGCCGCGGTCTTGGAGCGCCACGGCTTCCGGCGCGCCTCCACGCTCTACACGCGGCGCTTCGACCTGACCGGCGAGTTGCCGGCGCGCTACCTGCTGGAACCGGGCTTTACCATCGTGGACATGGCAACTCACCCGGACTACCGCGCCCAACGCATCCTGCGCGACGACGCTTTCCAGGGCAAGGCCGAGCGCGCCGAGGAGGAGCTGCAACAGGCGCTGCGGTTCTATAATTACAGCCACGAAGGCCCCATCTACCACGCGCCGACCGACCTGTGCGTCATGGCCCCGGACGGCCGCTTGGTAGCCGGCTGCGAAGCGCTGATCGACGCCTGGAACGCCGAGGCCGACATCGAGCGGGTCTGCACCCACAGCGAGTTCCGCCAGCGCGGCTTCGCCCGGGCGGTCATTCAGGAGTGCCTCTACCGGCTGCGCGACATGGGCCTGCGCAACGCCTACATTACCGGCTACAGCCCGGCGGCCATCGCCCTCTACGGTTCGCTGGGGGCCGTGGATAAGTCGAGCGCTTTTGTGTACGAGTTAGGTGCGCCCGCCGCCTGAGCCGGCGGAAAGGAGAGAGGTATGGCGCAACCCGTCAACGAGATACCCGTCTACCTGGAAGTCGGCCAGAAGCGCGCGTTTGCCGGCGCGCTCGACTGGCCGGGCTGGTGCCGCGCCGGGCGGGACGAGGACGCGGCGCTGGCGGCGCTCTTCGACTACGGCCCGCGTTATGCCCGCGCGGTCACGTCGTCGGGGCTGGGCTTCGTCGCGCCGGCGGCGCTCGCGGCGCTGGTCGTGGTCGAGCGGCTGCCGGGCAGCAGCGGCACCGACTTTGGCGCGCCCGGCGCGCAACCCGAGGCCGACAGGCTACCATTTGGCAAGGAGGAACTGGCCCGCTCGGAGGCCATATTGACGGCCATCTGGCAGACGTTCGACGAGACAGCCGGGGCTGCCGTGGGCCGCGAGTTGCGCAAGGGGCCGCGCGGCGGCGGGCGCGAGCTGGACAAGATCGTCGAGCACGTGCGCGGAGCCGACGAAGCGTATCTGGCGCGGCTGGCGTGGAAGCGGCCCCAGGCCGACGACCCGGCCGAGGCGCATGCCCTCGTCCGCCGGGCCATGTTCGACGCGCTGGCCGCGGCCGTCCGGGGCGAACTGCCGGAGCGCGGGCCGCGCGGCGGGCGCATCTGGCCGCCGCGCTTCTTCGTCCGCTACGTGGCCTGGCACACGCTCGACCACGTTTGGGAGATCGAGGATCGCGCGATTTGAAGAGGGGAGAATCCGCCGATTTCGCAGATTACGCAGATTGTTGTAGGCTACCCACAGACCCATGAGTAGAACTCGGCTAGCAGCGTTCAGCGATGGCGCGATCGCCATTCTCATCACCGCCAGACGGCCGGAGCGACTACCTCGTCCTGACGGATGCGCTCAACGCCAGCGACGAGGCCGACAGTGAGGATTGCGGCTTCGCTGTTGTTGATCGCGCCGCTTATTACAAGTAGAGACGGTCCGGCGGAACGTCTCTACTCACCAACTGGGGAGCAGGATGTCAGGTTTCCTGAACTGGTTAAACGCCCGGTTCGCGCCGTGGATCACCGCGCTGGGCCTGACCTCCGGTTCGGTCACGCTGGAAGTGCGCGGCCGACGCTCTGGCAGGCCTATTCGCGTCTCCGTCACGCGCGTGCGGCAGGACGGGAAGCAGTATCTCGTGGCGCTCTACCGCGACTCACAGTGGGCGCGCAACGTGCGCGCCGCCGGCGGCGCGGCCACCATCATCTCGCGCCACCGTATGCCTGTCCAGTTGGTTGAGATTCCCACCGAGGCCCGCGCCCCGATCCTGTTGGGTTACGTCAACCAGCGCGCCTTCACCCATTCCGGCGCGCAGTCGGCCCGCCACTTCTTTGGGTTACAGTCGAAGCCGACGCTGGCCGACATGGCGGCGCTGGCTGAGCAATATCCGGTGTTCGAGATTCGGCCGCGACCCGATATGACCGACGAGCCGCCTTAAGGTCGCCAGGCACAGTAATGATGGTTGCACTTCGCCCTGGAGCCGCGGACAATCACGCCATTCTCACCGGAGTAACCCGTTATGTCAGACCCAGTTGCCGCCGATTCCACGCTGGAAGTCCACGATCCCGCGATACTGGCCCAGGCGCGGGCCGTCCTCGACGCCTGCCGTTCCGGCCAGCAGATGCAGGAGGCCGTCGTCGCCGCCGTCCGGCGCAACGAGCGCTGGCGGGGCGAGCAGTGCATTAACCTGCTGGCTCCCGAAGCGCCGACCAGCCCGGCCGTGCGCGCCCTGCTGTCCTCGGAAGTGGGCACACGGGCGGCCGAGGGCCACATCGGCGCGGTTAACCGCTGGTTCGCCGGCACGAAGCACATTGACGAGATCGAGGCGCTGTGCGTGGAGTTGCTCAAGCAAGCCTTTCGCGCCCGCTACGCCGACCACCGCCTCGTCGCCAGCATGATCGGCAACCTGGCCGTCTACACCGCGTTGACCGAGCCGGGCGACGTGATCATGAGCATCCCCCAACCCTTCGGCGGCCACTCCAGCAACCGGCCCGATGGCCCGGCCGGGGTGCGCGGCCTGCGCGTGGTGGACGTGCCGATGGATCCCGACGAACTGGAGGTAGACCTCGACCTGTTCCGGAAGATGGCCCCATTGGTCAGGCCCAAACTCGTCGCCCTGGGCGCTTCGATGACGCTCTTCCCCTTCCCGCTGCGGGAGATGAGCGCGGTCGTGGCCGAGTGGGGCGGCCGGCTGTTCTTCGACGGCGCGCATCAGGTGGGGCTGATCGCTGGCGGCCAGTTCCAGGACCCGCTGCGCGAGGGGGCGGCGGTACTGACCGGCTCGGCCGGCAAGACGTTCAGCGGGCCGCAGAGCGGCCTCATCGTCTGGGATGACCCGGCTCTGACCCAGCCTCTCACCCACGCCATCTTCCCCGTGCTGGCTGCCACGCACCAGGTGAACCGCGTCGCCGCCCTGGCCGTCAGCGCGGCGGAGATGATCGAGTTCGGCGCGGCCTACATGGCCCAGATCGTGCGCAACGCCCAGGCGCTTGGCGCGGCGCTGGCGGCGCGAGGCATCCCGGTGCTGGCCGCCCACAAGGGGTACACGCGCACCCACCAGGTCATCGCCGACGCGCGGGCCTTTGGCGGCGGGCTGGACACGGCCCACCGGCTGGCCCGCGCCAACCTGGTGACCAACAAGAATCTCATCCCCGGCGACACGCCGGAGGACTGGGATCGGCCCGGCGGGCTGCGGCTGGGCACGATCGAGGTGACGCGCTACGGCATGGGCGAGATGGAGATGGCGACCATCGCCGACTTCATGGCCCGCGTCCTGATCGAGGGGCAAGCGCCGGAGTCGGTCATGGAGGATGTGATCGACTTTCGTCAGGGGTATCAGACGTTGTATTACAACTTCGACCATGGCTTACCGGCACGGGAAGGAGATTGAGTTGAGCAGCCGTGGATTTCAGGAGGAACAACGCAATGACAACACCCTCACCTTCCACGCTCACGCATCTCGCCCTGCCGCCATCGGGCCAGGGGCCGGGCGTGCTGGTCATCCATGCCTGGTGGGGATTGAACGATTTCTTCCGCAGTGTCTGCGACCGGCTGGCCGGCGCGGGCTTCGTCGCCGCCGCGCCCGACCTGTTCGAGGGGCAGACCGCCGACACGCCTGACGACGCCCGACGCCTGCGATCCAAGCCGAAGCGCGAGCCGACCTACCAGACGTTGACGCGCGCCATTGAGCAACTCCTGGCTCATCCAGCCGTAAATAGCGAGACCATCGGCGTGGTTGGCTTCTCAATGGGCGGGCATTGGGCAATGTGGCTGTCGCAGCAGCCGGAACTGCCCATCGGCGCGACGGTTACATTCTACGGCGCACGCTCCGGCGACTACAGCAACAGCCACGCCCCTTGTATGGGCCACTTCGCGCAAGCGGACGAGTGGGTGTCGGACGCGGCCAAGAAAAAGCTTAAGAAGAGTCTGGAGAAAGCGGGCCGAACGACTGACTTCTACGTTTATGAGGGCACGGAGCACTGGTTTGCCGAATCCAATCGGCCAGACGTTTACATTCCGGAGGCGGCAAATCTGGCCTGGGAGCGAACTGTCGCTTTTCTGCGCCAGAATTTGAAGTAACAAGATGGAACTAACCACCGAACGCCTGCTATTGCGCGACTTCCGAGAGGATGACTGGCCGGCCGTGCTGGCCTACCAGTCCGACCCGCTCTATCTGCGCTACTACGAGTGGACGGCGCGCACGCCGGAGGCGGTGCGCGCCTTCGTGAGGATGTTCCTGAACCACCAGCGGG
>NZ_JAYRVJ010000168.1:0-9951 GCF_041918635.1 Promineifilum sp. (SeqCode) | reverse complement strand
TTCACGGTGGAGAGCCTGTCGCCCCACCGCGTGCTGGCCGTGGACGCCGACGAGGAGTTGCAGCCGCTGGACGGCCATCTCTTCCGCGACGAGCGCGCCGCCTATGACGGGGACGGGGCTGACTTCGCCGCCGTCATCCTGGAGAACCTGCGCACGGCCGGCGTCCAGCAGGCCCACCGGGAGGGGCGCATCGCCTTCACCGCCCTGACCGGCTGGCCGGGGCGCTACATCTCGGCCGAAGGGGTCTATCTGGAGGCCGAGACGGGCGTCGAGCGGCGGGCGGGCGTCTTCATCGGCCCCGAGTTCGGCACGGTGGCCCGCGCCGACCTGGTGGCCGCGGCGCGCGAGGCGGCCGAGGCGGGCTTCGACGTGCTCGTCGCCTGCGCCTTCAACTACGACGCCCACTCCAGCGAGTTCGAGCGGCTGGGCCGCATCCCGATTCTCAAGGCGCGCATGAACGCCGACCTGCACATGGCCGGCGCGCTGGCTAACACCGACGCGGGCAACCTGTTCGTCATCTTCGGCGAGCCCGACATCGACATCCGCGCCGCCGGCGGCGATCAGATCGAGGTGGAGATTCGCGGCGTGGACGTCTTCCATCCCCAGTCGGGCGAAGTGCGCGCCTCCGGCCCGGACGACATCGCCTGCTGGTTCATCGACAGCGACTACAACGAGGAGAGCTTCTTCGTCCGCCACGCCTACTTCCTGGGCATGAACGACCCCTACGGCGCGCTGAAGACGTCGCTGCGGGCGGAGATCGACGCCGAGGCGTGGGAGAGCCTCTACCGCACCGTCTCGCGCCCCTTCCCCCGCCCCGCCACCGGCCGCATCGCGGTGAAGGTGATCAACCATTTGGGGGATGAGGTGATGAAGATTTTTTCGGTGGATTAGTGGGCGAGGCGATTGATTGAGTAAGTCGCGCCGGGCCGCTACTGTCTATGTTCGATAGCTCCCACTTGACAAGCAGGCGAACGTAACTTAGGCTGTCACATGATGAGGATCGGCGCGCCCTCTGTGCCAGGGGGGCGGCCGGCCGAGTTCCGGTTGGGCGGCGTACAAACTGTTGATTGACGCCTTCCGCACCGTAGGTCGCTGCCGGCCCCGGTGCGCGAGGCGATGGACGCGCCGGCCGGCCCCCGACGGCGTTTCAGGACTGCGTCGCGGCGGAGCGGGGAATACCCGTGACCGGCGGCGACTACTAAGAAGAGGTGTCAAGATGTTCTCGCCAGCCAGAGCACTGCCGTCCACATGCGACCCAGCCGACCCGGCGACGTGTCTGTATACGTCCGATCTGGCCTACGACGTGGGCGACATCGACCAGGTAAGCCTGATCGACAGCGCCCGCAATCACTACGAAATCCCGCTGGTCATTCGCTATCCCGTGGGCGCGCCCGGCCCTCGCCCGGTGGTTATCTGGCATCACGGCGGCTTCCCGTCGGAGCGAGGAGCCACGCGGAGCGAGGAGTGGAGTTGTAAGCTGGCCGCGGCCGGCTACGTGCTCATCCATCCCGCGCGGGCGCCCATCGCCGATCCGACGCCGTTCGAGGCCGAGTGCCGGGACAATGGGTTCGCGGATCCCGAGCGATGCGCCGGCTGGATAACGCAGCTTCGCTATGGCCCGCAGAACACCCATTTCCTGATCGACCACCTGGCGGATGTCGAGGCGCTGGATCCGGCGCTGGCGGGGATGCTCGACGCGACACAGATCGTGGTGGCCGGCCACTCGGCGGGGACGGCGTCGGTGCTGGCCAACGCGGGAGCCAGCCAGCAGTGGGAGCCGAACGGCCCGGTCTATAATGAGCGCAACGACGCGCCCATCGCTTTTATGGCTACTGGCCCTCAAGGGCCGATGTACGCCGGCTTCTCGTCCGGCTTTCAATCGCCGGGCAGCCACCGGGGGGTGACGACGCACAGCTTCGCCGCCATCGAGCGGCCCTTCCTGTTCATCACTGGCGTGGGGGACGAGACGGGCGAACCGCCGGAGACGCGGGTGACGGCCTGGCTGACCTCGCTACCGGGCAACAAGGCGCTGGTGTGGGATACGGTGGCCGAGGCGGTACACGAGACGATGGACATCGATAAGTGCAACACCCCGCTGCGCGCCGAGCATTGTGAGTGGCTTGGCTCGGCGGGCCTGGCCTTTCTCGATGCCGTGGTTCGCCGGCGGCCGGAGGCGGAGGAGTGGATGCGTTCGGACGCGCTGTCAGTGCTGAGCGGTGGGGCGATTGAGTTGCATCGGCGGTGAGGGTAATGGAAAGGGGACAGGCAAGGCGCGGGTCGGCCGTCCGCGGTCAGCTCGCACTATCCACCAAAACCACCACCCCCAACCCCAACAACGCCCCCTGCACCAGCCGGCCGGTGGGCAGGGTCAGGTCGTAGTGGTAGTCGCCCGCGCCGCGTTCGACGGAGCCGATGGCGTCGGGCAGGTCGGCCGGGTCGGGGTCGACCGCCAGCGGCAACCCGTCGGGCGCGTCGTAGAGCACCAGCAGCGGCCCATCGGCCTCGCTCCAGCACAACCCCAGCCAGCGGTTGCCCTCCACCTCGATCAGCAGCCGCGTGAAGGGCCAGACGATGCCGCTGCCCGACGGAGGCGGCAGGCTCAGCGGGGCCGTGCCGCCGGTGGACGGCCGGATGGGCGCGGTGATGAGCGCGTAGACGGCGTGCTCATAGATGAGGGCGTAACTCTGCTGCTTCTCCGGGCGGCGGTCGCCGGCCCGCGGTAAGTCCATCGAGGCCACCCGCTCGCCGTCGGGGCGGGCGAAGTGGACTTGCGGCGGCCCCGCCTGCGGCAGCCAGCCGCTGCCCTGGTCGGCCACCAGCAGCAGTTGGTCGGAGCGGTCGTACAGATGATAGCGGCGGGAATGCTCGCCAGGCGCGTGCAACCGGCGAATGCGGTAAGTGACCATGATGGGGGCATTGTATCGCAAATGCATCGTGGCGCACTTACGTTTGTGTGCAGGGGAGCAGGGGGGCGGGGGTGCGGGGGAGAAAGAGCCTGTTGGCCGGCGTTCTTTGCTCCCCTGCGCCTCTGCGCCCCCGCTCCCCCGCCCGCGCCTTAAATCCCTCGATTCTTTAAGACGCCCACTCGAACAGTTGTGTTATACTCGCCCCCATGTCGGGGACCACAACCGCCGCGCACGAACATCAGCCTTTCGTCCATCTGCACGTCCATAGCGAGTACTCGCTGCTCGACGGCCTCAGCCGCATCGAGCACCTGGCTCGCCGGGCCAAGGCGCTCAACCAGCCGGCGCTGGCCCTGACCGACCACGGGGCCATGTTCGGCGTCATGCCCTTCTATCAGGCGTGCCAGAACCACGGCGTCAAGCCCATCATCGGCATCGAGACCTACGTCGCCGCCCGGCGCATGACCGACCGCGACCCCCAACTCGACCGCGAGCGCACCCACCTGCTGCTGCTGGCCGAGAACCAGACCGGCTACCTGAACCTGCTGCAACTCGCCAGCGGCGCGCAACTGGATGGCTACTACTACCGGCCGCGCATCGACCTCGACTTCCTGGCTGCGCACAGCGAGGGGATCATCTGCACCACCGGCTGCATGGCCGCTGAAGTGCCGCGGGCCATCGGCGCGGGCGACATGAAGAAGGCCCACGACCTGATGGGCCGCTACCTCGACATCTTCGGGCCGGAGCGCTTCTTCATCGAGTTGCAGGAGCACAGCATCCCCGAACTGACGGCCATCAACAAGATTCTGGTCGAGGAGATGCAGCCGCGCTACAACCTGCGCTTCCTGGCCACCAACGACGTGCACTACACCACGCCGGAGGAAGCGTCGCCCCACGACGTGCTGCTGTGCATCCAGACCGGGGCCACGGTCAACGAGCAGCGCCGCATGCGCTTCACCGACACCGGCTACTACCTCAAGTCGCGGGCGGAGATGGCCGCGCTCTTCGGCCACGTGCCCGGCGCGCTCGACAACAGCTTGCTCATCGCCGAGATGTGCAACGTGAACCTGAATACCAAGGGGTATCACCTGCCCATCTTCGACGTGCCAGAGGGATACGACGCCCACAGCTACCTCTGCCATCTGTGCGAGACGGGGTTGGCCCGGCGCTACGGCGAAGAGCGAGCGCGGACGGATGAGACGCTGCGGACGCGGCTCGACCACGAGTTGCGCATCATCAACCGCATGGGCTTCGACACCTACTTCCTGATCGTCTGGGACCTGTGCGAGTACGCCCGGCGCGCCGACATCTGGTGGAACGTGCGCGGCTCCGGCGCGGGGTCGCTGGTGGCCTACACCCTGGGCATCACCGGCATCGACCCCATCGGCAACGGCCTCATCTTCGAGCGCTTCCTGAACCCCGGCCGCGTCTCCATGCCCGACATCGACCTGGACTACCCCGACGACCGGCGGCACGACATGGTGCAGTACGCCGTCGAGAAGTACGGCCAGGACAAGGTCGCCCAGATCATTACCTTCGGGACGTTGGGCGCGCGGGCGGCCATCCGTGACGTCGGCCGCGCCCTCGACATCCCCCTGCCCGACGTGGACGCCGTCGCCCGCCTCATCCCGGCCATCCCCGGCAAGCCGGCCAAGATCGTCAACGTCCTCGACAAGGAACACGAGTTTTACTCGGCTGACCTGGAGCAGAAGTACAAGGGCGACCCGCGCATCCACGAACTGATCGACACGGCCAAGCAGCTGGAGGGGGTGTCCCGCCACGCCAGCAGCCATGCCGCCGGCGTCATCATCTCCGACAAGCCGCTCGTCCAGTACGTGCCGCTGCACCGGCCGACCAGCGGCGAGGCCGGGTTGGGCGGCATCCAGTCCGTCAGCCAGTGGCCGATGGAGATCATCGAGAAGATCGGCCTCCTGAAGGTAGACTTCCTGGGGCTAAGCACGCTGACCATCATGCGCAAGGCGGCGCAACTCATCGAGCAGCGCCACGGCGTGCGCTACACCATGGACAACATCCCCTACGACATCGGCCAGTGCGGGCCGGGCCAGGACAGCGACAAGGGGATGGAGAAGGCGTTCGACATGCTCGGCCGCGGCGATGTGCTGGGCGTCTTCCAGGTGGAAGGCTCCGGCATGCGCAAGCTGATGATGGACATGAAGCCGCGCCGCTTCGACCACATCATCGCCGCCATCTCCCTCTTCCGGCCGGGGCCGATGGAGAACATCCCCGAGTACATCCGGCGCATGCACGCCGCGCTCAACGAGGGCAGGGACGTGGCCGCCTACCACACGCCGGAACTCAAGCCCATCCTGCAGGACACCTACGGCATCCTCGTCTACCAGGAGCAGATCATCCGCATCGCCGCCGAACTGGCCGGCTATGAGCCGGGCGAGGCGGACATGATCCGCAAGGCGGTGTCGAAGAAGAAGCGCGACCTGATGGATCAGCACCGCACCCAGTTCACCAACGGGGCGATGCAGCGCGGCTTCTCCAAAGAGGTGTGCGACGCCATCTGGGGCGACATCGAATTCTTCGCCCGCTACGGTTTCAACAAGGCCCACGCCGCCGACTACGCCGTCATCTGCTGCCAGACGGCCTACCTGAAGGCCCACTACCCGGTTGAATACATCACCGCCCTGCTGACCGTCGATCACGACGATACGGAGAAAGTCGCCAAGTACGTGACCGACGCCCGCCGGCTGGGCATCGCCGTCGCCCCGCCCAGCCTGAACCGGGCCAGGCTCGACTTCACCATCGAGGACGGCCAGCGCCCGACCATCCGCTACGGCATGGCGGCCATCAAGAACGCCGGCGTGGCCGCGGTGCAACTCATCATCGACGAGCGCGAGGCCAACGGGCCGTACAAAGACCCGGCCGATTTGGGCGACCGGATCGACCTGCGGCGGGTGGGCAAGCGGGCGCTGGAGTCGATGGTCAAGGTGGGCGTCTTCGACGAGTGGGGCACGCGCCCCCAACTGCTCGATGCGCTGGATAGGCTCGTCGGCCACAGCGGCACCACCCACGCCGCGGCCGAGGTGGGCCAGATGAGCCTCTTCGGCGGTGGCAACGGCGCGGCCGTCAAGGTCGATATTAACCTGATCCGGCCGGAGAAGGACGTGCCCGCCATCGAGCGCCGGCAACTGCTCGACTGGGAGAAGGAACTGATCGGCGTCTACCTGTCCGAGCACCCGCTGGAGGCGCGGCTGGCCGACTTGCAGAGCATCATCACGGCGCGGACGGGCGAGCTTGATTCCAACTGGAACGGCAAGGGCGTCACCCTGGCCGGCCTCGTCGCCGGCGTGCGGACGCTGAACACCAAGAAGGGCAAGCCGATGGCCTTTGTCACGCTGGAAGATTTGGACGGCAAGATCGACCTGGTCTTCTTCCCCAAGCCGTGGGCCACGTGCCGTGAGATGGTGCAGCCCAACCAGATCCTCGTCGTGCGCGGCCAGGTGCAGGCGGAGAGCGAGGCCATCTCCATCCTGGTCAATAGCGCCCAGACGAAACTGACGGTGGCCAAGGACGCCGCCCAGGCGCGCGCGCCGTGGGACGATGGAGGAACCGCCGAAACCGAGTTTCTTGGAAGAAACTCGGTTTCTATGCCCGACTACCCGCCGCCCGACGATTACGGCTATCCGCCGGATTGGGATTACGCGCCCAACAGCCATGGCGCGAACGGCCAGCCGAACGCTCGCCCCGCGCCCGCCCCGGCGCGCCACATCGCCGAGCCGGCCGCCCGCTACGCCACGCCCGCTCTGGCCGGCGACGGCCCGGCTCTGCCGCCCGACGACGAGGATGATTACTTAATGATAGACTACGCGCCGATTGAGGAAGAAGCGCCGACCCGGCCCGACCCGGCGGCCGTGGAGGAGGCGCAAGAGCCGCCGCCTCCGCCGGTGGTGGAGATGCCGGCCGACAGCGGCCAGTCGCCAGTGGTCAGTGGTCAGCGGGCGGACAATGGAGGCGGGGCTGCGATCGGCGGCGGCCTGCCAGCCACGGCCAACGGCCAGCCGCTCCCGCCCGAACTACCCCCCATGCCCTCCAAGCTCCTCGTCGTCGAGATCAAGGCGTCGGGCAACTGGAAGGACACGTGCCGGCAGGCGATCAAGCTGGCCGGCCGGTTCGAGGGCAACGCCGCGCTGCGCCTCCAGTTGGCCGGGCAAGACCTGGTGATGGACTTCCCCAACCACCGGACGGACGCGGCGATTGAGCTGATTGAGGCGTTGGAGCGGGTGTCGGGGGTTAGCCGTGTCTACGAGCGGTAGCGGTTGTAGCGCGGGATGGCATCCCGCATCTTCGCGCAGGCAGACGCGGGATGCTATCCCGCGCTACAACCGTCGTCGCGCCCGCACAATCGCCTGCCGGATCGGCGCAACCCGCACCAGCAGCAACAAGCCGATAATCCCCGCGAACAGCAGCGGTTGGGCGTAGGCGTTCTTCACCAGCCAGAGGTAGTGGACGACGGCCAGGCCGCCGATCAGGTAGACGAGTTGGTGCAGCCGCTTCCAGCGCTTGCCAAGCCGGCGCTGCGACGCTTTGGTGGAGGTTAGCGCCAGGGGGATGAGCAGCAGGAAGGCGATGAAACCGACCACGGCGTAGCGGCGCAGGATGATCTCCTCGGCCACCAGCCGGAACATGAAGCCGTAATCCAGCCCGACGAACAGCAGCAGGTGAATGCAGACGTACATAAAGGCGTACAGGCCCAGCGGCCGCCGCACGATCTGCGCTTGCTTCCAGCCGAAAATGATGCCGGCCGGCGTGCAGGCCAGCGACAGCGTCAGCATGATGATGGCCGCCTTGCCGGTGCGCAGGATCATGGCCCGGATAGGTTCCGGGCCGAGCAGACCGAACCAGAAGTCGAAGATGAGCCAGGCCAGCGGGAAGAGGCCGATGGCGTGGTAGGCGACGCGCAACAGGCGGCGCTGCGCCTCGCGGGAGAGCCGCCGCGGCTTGCGCCCCGGCGCGATGGGGGTGGGTTCGACCCGCTCGGTCATGCTTCACTCCTGAGAAAGAAGCTCACGCAAAGAGCGCAAAGGACGCCAAGAACGCAAAGGAAGATCGTCTTTTTGCGTTCTTGGCGCTCTTCGCGATCTTTGCGTGAGTCTCTTCCATCCTAATAATTACGCGCCAGGTCCATGCCCGCGTACAGCCCCGCGACCTGCTCGCTGTAGCCGTTGAACATCAACGTCGGCCGGCGGCCGGCGTCGCCGATGCGCCGCTCGGTGGCCTGCGACCAGCGCGGGTGGTTGACCTCCGGGTTCACGTTGGCGTAGAAGCCGTACTCGTTGGGCGCGGCGACCATCCACAGCGACTGCGGCGTCTCGTCGGTCAGCTCGATCTTGACGATGGACTTGATGCTCTTGAAGCCGTACTTCCAGGGTACGACCAGCCGCACCGGCGCGCCGTTTTGCGGCAGCAACGCCTCGCCATAGAGGCCAGTGCCGAGAATGGCGAGGTCGTTCATGGCCTCGTCCAGCCGCAGTCCCTCGACGTAGGGCCACTCGAAGAACGGGCTGCGCTGACCGGGCATATTGTCCGGATCGTAAATGGTCTCGAAGCGGACGTACTGGGCGTTGCTCGTCGGTTCCACGTCTTTCAGTAGCGCGGCCAGCGGAACGCCCAGCCAGGGGATGACCATCGACCACCCCTCGACGCAGCGCAGGCGATAGACGCGCTCCTCCTCGCCCAGGGCGCGCAACTCGTCAACGTCATAGGTCTTGGGATTGTTGACCATGCCGCTGACCATTACCTGCCAGGGTGAAGTCGGAAAATCCTTGGCCTTGCCGGCCACGGCTTCCTTGCTGGTCGTGAACTCGTAGAAGTTGTTGTAGTTGGTGACGGCCTCGAAGCTGGTCAGCGGGTCACCCAGCTCGTCGGTCTGGCCGGGGACAACGGCCGGCGTGGCCGTCGGGACGACCGTCTCGCCGGGCGCGGCCGTCGGCTGTTGCCGTTGGGAGACGCTGCTCTGGCCGCGCAGATCGGTCTTGGGCGCGCAGGCGGCCAGCACCGCCGCCCCGGCCGCCGCGCCAGCCGCAGCTATGAAGGCTCGCCGCGACAGGTAAAGATGTTGCGGCGTGATCTCGGAAGAAGGTATTTCGATTCCCGTGCGTTTCTTGATCAGCATCTTCGACTCCTTGACTCTCCCTTTATACGCGCAGAGATGTGGTGTGCATCTATCTCCTTACCATACGCTCCATTCTATTAAACTTCGGTTCAGAAGCGTAGAAGTGAACAGTACGCAGTAAACAGTAAGCAGTAAGCAGTAAGCAGTGAAGAGTGAACAGCGGACACTGACCACTGCTTACTGACCACTGACCACTATCTACTGCATGAGAGCCACGTGGGGGAAAGTGGCGCGGGCGGCGGGGAGACGGTACTATTGGCGGCTGCATGCATCCGCCTAAGGGGGGAGTAAGTGCCGCAACGGTCCATACCGCCGAAGTTTTCAGCAAAGATAGGAGCTTTGAGAAATCGATAATGAAGAAGAGATTTGTGGTTCCCGTGTGGGCCGTACTGCTCACGATTGCGCTGCTGTTGGCCGCCTGCGGCCCGGCTACCCCACCGGATGAGGCCGACGTAACGCCCGCCGCGACGGCCGAGGCCGAAGGCGAAGCGACCGCCGAGACCGAAGTCACCGGCACGGAAGAAGTGACGGGGCCGGGCGTCCCGACCGTCGAAGGCCCCATCACCGATACCGAGAGCGGCCTGCGCCTGGTCGAGATCACCGAAGGTGATGGCCGTACCCCCGAAGCGGGCGACATCGTCACCATGAACATCGTCGGCATGCTGGAAGACGGCACGATCTTCGCCGACACCTACAGCGAGGGCGCGCCCATTACCGCCACGGCCACCGATGAAGATCTGTTCCCCGGCTGGACGGAAGGGGTGCTGCTGATGAAAGAGGGCGGCAAGTCCCGTCTCATCATCCCGCCCGACCTGGCCTTTGGCGAGGAAGGAGCCGGCGGCATTATCCCGCCCAACGCCACCATTTACATGGACGTGGAACTGCTGACGGCCGTCGCCCCGCCCG
>NZ_JAYRVJ010000167.1:0-2998 GCF_041918635.1 Promineifilum sp. (SeqCode) | reverse complement strand
CTGCGGCGCCACATCCACCGGCTGAAACGCCGCCGCCCGATACCCCGCCTTCGCCAGCCGCTTCGCCTCCTTCGCCAGCACGCCCACCTCGGCCGCCACCACCAGCCGCCCCGGCCGCGCCCGCTCCAGCCAGGGCCACACCGCCGCCGGCAGCCCTGTCTCAGCCTGGAACACGGCCACGTCCGGCGCGGCCTCCAGCGCCGGCAGCACGTCCTCGGCCGTCCCCTCGTAGATGCTCACGTTGTCGAAGGCATCCAGGTTCTCGGCCGCGTCGGCCACGGCGTCGGGGTTGGGTTCGATGACCCACACCGCTGCGGCCCGCTCAGCCAGCGCCGCCGTCAGCCAGCCCGCCCCGCCCGGCGCTTCCAAGATGGTAAGACCGGAAGAAGAATCATCCGCAGATTTCGCAGAGTTGGCAGATTTCTGGAAAGAGAAAGGGGCAGGTTCTGTGTCACTCGTCAGGAGTTGATCGTTGAGTCCGGCCAACTCCAGTATGGCGTCAATGAGCAGTTCGGCCGCGGCGGGGCTGTGGGGGAATGGCACACCGGGCGAGACGCGGAAGGGGCGGCCGCGCACCGTCCGCACCAGGTAGGGATCGCCGATGAGCGACGCCGCTGTCCGGTCGGGCAGGACGATGGCGACGGAGATGGGGAAGTCCGCGGCCAGTTCGGGCGGCTCCACGTCCTCGACCTCCAGCGCCGCCAGCAACTCATCGTCGTCACCCAGCCGTAGTGTCAGCTTGCGCAGGTCGGGCAGGTCTACGTCCAGATCGGCCAGGGCCTCTTGCAGTTGCGGCTGAAGGATGGGGCACTCCTCGACGCGGAAGATGCGCCGCTCGACCGGCGACCAGTAGCCCAGCCCGCCCTCCTCGGCGCGAAAGAGGGTCGTCTCGGCCCGGTAGTTGTATTCTTGAGGATAGGGGAGGATGGGTCGCAGCGGCGGGTTCTTTAACCCGGCGACGCGCGTCAGTTGGTCGCGGACGACGGCCTCCTTGGCCCGCAACTGGGCGGCGTAGGTCATGTGCTGGAAGTGGCAGTTGCCGCAGATGCCGAAGTGGCGGCAGCGGGGCGCGACGCGGTCGGGCGAGGGCTTGACCACGGCCAGCAGCGCGGCGCGGGTGGCCTGGGCGGCGCGGTCGCCCGGCCGGGGCAGGCGCACGCGCACCGTCTCGCCCGGGATGGCAAAGGGGACGAAGACCGGCCGCCCCTCCCGGTCGCGCCCCAGGGCCAGGCCGCCGTGGGCCATGTCGGTCAGGGTAATCGTTAATTCAGTCATAAGAGGAATCATCCGCAGATTAGGCAGATTAAAGAGAACTTCACGCAAAGTACGCTAAGTGCGCCAAGAACGCAAAGATATAAGCTCGCTTGGCGTTCTCTGCATTCTCTGCGCTCTTTGCGTGAGCTTCTTCACAATCTGCCAAATCTGCCTAATCTGCGGATTATCAGATTCGGCCCACCGCCACCAGGAGGGTGAAGGTCACCACAAACCAGTGGATGAGCCACGGGTAGACGAAGGAGCGTGTACGCCAGGCGATGAGGCCGAAGGCCGCGCCGCCGAAGATGGTGCTCAGCGTCTCCATCTCCGGCTTGCCCAGGTGCATGAAGGCAAAGGGCACGGCTTGCAGGAAGATGGCCGCCCCCGGCCCGAAGGCCCGCGCCAGGGCGAACACCATCAGCCCGCGCCAGATGAACTCCCAGCCGAACAACTCGACGCCGTTCAGGGCGATGACGCGGCCCAGGCCGCCGGCCGCCTTGGCCTGGTAGAAGCTGGCCATGGCCGGCTGGCGGGCCACGAACCACAGGATGAGCGCCATCGCCGCGCAACTGACGACCGTGTAGAGCAGCCCCCGCCGCCAGTCGCCCAAGCGGAAGCCGAAGTTCGCCAGCGGCTCGCGGTAGACCAGCCAGATGAACAGCGCCGACCCCAGGAAGTAGAAGAGGAAGCGGTCCCAGGCTTTCACGCCGGTCGGGCTGTGGCCGTAGTAGTCGAGCATCGGCACGAGCGTGCCGAAGAGGATGAGCAGCGTCAGCCGCACGTCGAACTCGACGCCCAGCAGGGTGACGCGCCGGCCGGCCTGCTCGCTCATGGCGCGGGGGCGATGCCGACCAGCAGCGTCAGCCGGCCCTCGCCCTGGTTGACCACGCCGTGGACGACGCCGGCCGGAGCCCAGACGACCATCCCCGGCCCGGCCGTGGCCTCGTCCGCGCCGACCTGGAAGCGGCCTTCCCCCTCGACCACGTAGTAGAACTTGTCTTGGCCGGCGTGGTCGTGGGGGGCCTGCGTCTGGCCCGGCTCCAGGCAGTTGACCCCCAGCAGCAGCGCGTCGCCGCGGAAAAGCGTCGCCTTGTAGAACTTATCCGGCCGCGCCCCCACATGGTCGGCCAGCCGCGTCACGAACTCCATCAGCGCCTCCCAATCAATGAACCACGGATTGACATGGATTTTACGGATGAACACGGATTGAAGACAAGAAAACGCCTCAATCCGTGTTCATCCGTCCCATCCGTGTTTATCCGTGTTGAATTTATCCGCTTACAACGAAACGTGCCCTGTTTTTCGCAGAAAACAGGGCACGTTGGCGATTAACCGAGATGGGTTAGGGGCTTACTATGCCGGAACGCCAATCTCAACCATGTTACCGAGCACGCGTTCCATCGCCATGGTATGGCTGCACACCTGATGCGAGCAGAAGTAGTTGCAGTCACAGAACCAGTGACCGTTGTCGTACCTCACCTGATGCGTCATGTCGTTGTCGCCCAGGACGCTCACATGTAGCGTCTGAAATTGAATGCGCTTGTCCCGCTCTTCAGCGTAGAACTTCGCCTTTTCAATCTTGCCGATCATACCATAGTCCATTATGTGTCTCCTCTCTGAGTGGTGAACGACTCGACCGATAAACAAAAACGCACGCGGTTACGCGTGCGTGCACAGAGATATTCGGTTGTAGGCTGATGCAATTGTTTTCAGCAGCACCATGCCCATAGTATACAAGGTCAGT
>NZ_JAYRVJ010000166.1:0-8565 GCF_041918635.1 Promineifilum sp. (SeqCode) | reverse complement strand
GACGGCGACGGCCGGCACGCTGCCCGGCGCGATGGGCTGGCCGGGCGCGACGGTGAAGGCAAAGGGCAGCACGTCGTCGCGCCGCCAGACGTTGACCTCGTTGAAGGCCGCGATCTGCGTGGCCCCCGGCGGCCCGGTCTGGTCCTGGGCGGCGAAGGTGTACTTGGGCTGGGCGTTGAAGGGGGAGGCAGAGGCATACTGGGCGTCCATGCTGAGGACGCGCCGGTTGTAGCGGAAGTTGAGCACCGGCATCTCCAACTCGTAGGCGTAGGCCAGCCAATCCCAGTAAATGATCGTGCCGCCGATGTTGACGTAGTAGAGGGACGTGTCCTGCTGCCGCAGCCAGGTCAGGGCGGCGCGGGCGTTCTCGTTGCGCGCGTGGGGGGCGACGGCGAAGGGGCGGTTGACGCGGGCCACGTCGGCCAGAGCCGCGGCCAGCAGGACGATCATGGCCAGGTTGAGCAGCAGGGGCGCGTCGAGGTTCGGCGTCCGGCTGCGCCAGCGGCGGCGGGCGCGCACCAGCAACCCCTGCAGGCCGATGGCCGCCAGGACGATCAGCGGGACGGCGGCGATGATGAGCAGCCGGTTGGGGAAGCGGAAGGTGTGGAGGAACGGGAGCAGGTCGTAGAGGGCGCGCACGGGGAAGTGGCGATTGGCGTGCCAGAGCAGTAACACCAGCAGCAGCGCCCCCAGGGTCAGGATGCCGCGCCGCCGCCCGGGAAAGCGGCTGTAGACCCAGGGCAGCAGAGCCAGGGCGGCCAGGGGCAGCAGGCCGATGTAGAACCAGCCGATGCCAGTGCCTTTGTTCAGCGTGTCGACGCGGAACCAGGTGGGGTCGGAGACGACGTAGTTGAACAGGGCATAGGGGATGGGCTGGGAGCCGATCTGGAGGAAGTCGGGCGGGGCGTCGCGGCCGGTGTAGCGCAGGCCGTCGGCCAGGGGGGCCAGATAGACGGCCGACAGCCCGGCGGCCAGCAGGGCCACGGCCACGGCGCGCCGCAGCCGGAGGCCGCGCTCGGCCGGGGGACTCCAGAGCAGGGCCGCCCCGGTCAGCACGGCCAGCGAGACGGCCAGGTAGAGCGGGTAGTAGCCGCCGCCGGCGGTGATGACCATCGTGACGGCCAGGGCGGTCAGGACGAGCGAGCGGCGGTCGCGCCGGCGCAGGGCCGAGCGGGGCCGGCGCAGCGCCGCCCACAGCGCGGCGAAGCACCACGGGAACCAGGCCACGCCGACCAGCAGTTCGTACCAGCCGAGCCAGGAGAGCAGAGCCAGCCCGCCGGACAGGGCGAAGAGCAGCCCCGCCCACAGCCGGAAGGGGCCGCGCAGGCCGAAGACGTGGGCCAGAAACCACTGGCCGAAGGCGGCGATGAGCAACGAGAGAAAGATAGAAACCTTCATGCCGTTGACGCCGCCCCACAGCAGGACGGGCAGGGTGGCGACGGGGTTCCAGAAGTGGTTGATGAGGTCGCCGGCGTGGGGGAAGCCGGTCAGCATGTAGGGGTTCCACAGGGGAATTTCGCCGTAGCGCAGCAGGCCGATCTCGGCCAGGATAGGCAGGGTGGCGCTCTCGTTGTGCTCCCCGGTCTGCTGGAGCTGCTGGGGGTCGAAGTCAAGCAGGGCGGCGCGGCTGAAGAGGTAGACGACCAGCAGGATGATCAGCCAGTCGAGCCAGTAGGCGCGGGGGCGTAGACGGGCGAAGAGGGCGTTCATAGGCTGAGCTATATTGTAGCGGGCAGGGCGAGCGCAACCCAGCCCTGTAACGCGGGATGGTATCCCGCCTCCTCCCTGTAGCGCGGGATGGTATCCCGCCTCTGGGAAGCCGAAGAGGCGGGTTGCCAACCCGCGTTACAAGCAGAGGCGCACGGTCACGATCTCGAACGGGCGCACGGTCAGGCGCGCCTCGCGGCCGGCCACATCGAGCGGCGCGCGGTTCTCCTCCAGCAGGTTCGTCCGCCAGGCGGCGCGCAGCGGGAAGGCCGTCCGCAGCACCGCCGGCCCGCGCCGCCGCTCGCACTCGTAGAGCCGCACGATCAGCCCGTCGCCGTCGTCGGCAGCTTTGACGGTTTCGATGATGAGGTGGGGTGGGTCAACGGAGATGAGTGAAAGGGGCAGCGCGGGGACGCGGGGGAGCGGGGGCGCAGGGGGGAGAAGAGCAGGGGTGCTGGGGGGCAGGGGCGCGGGGGTGAAGGAAGCCCCGGCCGAAGGCTCTTGCTCCCCTGCGTCCCCGCTCCCTTGCTCCCCCGCTGCCCCGCCCGCTACCACCAATAAAGGGTCGTTGAGCGCATACGCCCGCGCCGCGATCTCGGCCGGGCGGGCGGGGCCGTGGAAGAAGAGGCTGTAGGCGAAGCGATGCTCCCCCTGATCGGCCTCCGGGTCGGGGGCGGTGGGGGCGCGCAGGAGGGTCAGGCGAATGACGTTGTCGCGCACATCGTGGCCGTATTTGCAGTCGTTGAGCAGCGCCGCGCCGTAGTCCCCCTCGCTCAGGTCGACCCACTTCTGGGCGCACGTCTCGAAGCGGGCCCAGTCCCACGAGGTGTTGCGGTGCGTCGGGCGCTGGACGTTGCCCCACTGGATCTCGTGGGTGGCGACGGGGGCGAGCACGTCGAGCGGGAAGGCGGTCTTCAGCAGGATGTGGCGCTCGCGCCAGTCGATCCAGGTGTCGAAGTCGATCTGGGGCCGGTTGGCGCACAGGGAGATGCGCTGGATGGTGGCGCTGTGGAGGATGCGCCGGCGTATCTCCAGGGTGGCCCGCAACGGCCCCTCCTCGACGACGCGCACGGAGGCGGCCGGCTCGGCCAGGTAGCGGGTGTCCTCGTAGAAGCTGTCGATGTCCCAGGCGTCCCAGTTGAGGGGGTGGTCGTCAAAGGCTTGCCACTGGTTGGCGATGGCCCCCGGCGGCAGGGCCTCGCGGCGGTGGGTTTTGTCGTAGATGCGGGTGATGTCGCCGGCGGGGTTGAATTCGATGAGGAGGTAGGCGTTTTCGAGGGTATGGGGGGTGAAGCGCAGGGGGGCGGGGGTGCGGGGGAGCAGGGGCGATTTGGAGCGATATTCGGTGTCCGCATCCTCGGATACGGACGGCGTCGACGCGAAGCCCGCATCTGAGGATGCGGACTCTATCATTTGAAGCGGCGTGACGCTATAGGGCGGCAGCGTGCCCGCGTCGAGGAGGAGGCCGCCGTCAACGGGTTGGAGGGTGGCGGGGCCGGCCGCGGTCAGGAATGACCGCGCCACGTCGGGGTCAATGGGCAGGAAGGCGTAGTCGTCGCGGGGGAAGCTGGTGGGGTTGATGAGAAGAGGCGGGTTGCCAACCCGCGCTACAACGGCGAGCGCTTCGTCGCGGACGGACTGGGCCAGGGCGGCGACGTCGGCGTACTGGCGCAGCGACTCCTCGTAGACGGCGCCGATGCTGCTGCCGGGGATGATGTCGTGGAACTGGTTGAGGCAGACCAGCTCCCAGGCGCGCCGCAACATCTCGTGGGGGTAGGCGTAGGCCGGGTCGAGCGTCGTCGCCAGGGCGGCCAGAAATTCGGCGTCGTGGAGCAGGAACTCGCTGCGCCGGTTGGCGCGCTTGTTGCGGCTCTGGGTGGTGTAGGTTCCGCGGTGAATCTCCAGGTACAGCTCGCTGTTCCAGACGGGCAGCTCGCCGCCGCTCTCCGCTTCCAGCTGGCGGAAGAAGTCGATGACGCGCCCCTGCGTCACGCGGGGCAGGCCGGGAAAGTGGCGCAGCGCGCCGGCGGTCTCGTTCATCTCGCGCGTCGGGCCGCCGCCGCCGTCGCCGTAGCCGTAGGCCATGAGCATCGTGCGCTGCGTCGCCTTGTGCTTCAGCTTGACCCACGAGCCGAGGGCGGCGAAGGGGGTCAGGTTGGCGTTGTAGGTGGCCGTCGCCCGCAGGTTGTAGGGGCGGGTTTGAAACCCGCCCGTACCACCCCCGCCGGCGTCGCCGGGGCCTTCGGGGGCGGTGCTGAAGTGGGTCAGCACCCGCGTGCCGTCCAGCCCCTGCCACCAGAAAGAGTCGAAGGGCATCTGGTTGGTCTGGTTCCAGCCGATCTTGATGGTGAAGAAGTACTCCAGCCCCGCCTCGCGGATGAGTTGGGGCAGGTTCCAGGCGTAGCCGAAGACGTCGGGCAGCCAGAGGACGGGCGATTCGGCCGCCGGCCCGAACCGGTCGCGGAAGAAGCGGCGGCCGAGGACGAGCTGCCGGGCCAAAGACTCCGGGCCGCTGATGTTGCAGTCAGCCTCCACCCACATGCCGCCAATCGGCTCCCAGCGCCCCTCGGCCACGCGGGCGGCGACCTGGTCGAACAGGGCGGGCTGGTCGGCGCGCAGGAAGTCGTAGAGTTGGGGCTGGCTCTGGGTGAAGTGGAAGTCGGGGAACTGCTCCATGAGGCGCAGGACGGTGGCGAAGGTGCGGGCGGCCTTGCCGCGCGTCTGGCCCAGCGTCCACAGCCAGGCCACGTCGATGTGGGCGTGGCCGGCGGCGATGAGGTCGAGGTCGAGCGGCGGCCCGGCCGCGGCCACGCCGGCGCGCAAGGCGTCGAGGGCGGGCAGAATGGCGACGGATGAAGACGGAGAAGATGGATGGAGCAGGCGCAAGGCGTCGTCGAGGGCGGTCAGCAGGCGGGCGCGGGCGGGGTCGCGCTCGTCGAGCAGCTCGGCCGTCTGCAGGGCGGCGCGGCCGAGGGTCAACAGGTCGCGCGCCGGCGGGTCGATCTGGACAAGGGCGCACTGGCCCATGAACAGCCGCCGGGCGGGGTCGGCGTCGTGGCTGCCCAGGAGGCCCGTCCAGCCGTGAAGGAGGAGGTTGTAACGCGGGGTGGTATCCCGCCTATGCGTTGTAGCGTCGGATGGTATTGCGCTTCCGGGAGCCGAAGAGGCGGGATGCCATCCCGCGCTACAAGGGAGGGGGATTTCCTGGTGGTGGCGGTCAACCCCGGCCCAGGGGACGCCGTTGAGGTAGACGAGGGCCTCGGGGTGGGAGAAGTCGCCGGCCTCGCCGAGGGGCAGATGGAGGGCCAGGGGGCCGGCGGCGGGGTCGATATCGGCCGGAATGGTGACGACGCCGCGCAGAAGGAAGTTGACGTTGGGGCCGCCCCAATAGGTTCCGGGGGGAATCGGCTCGCCTGGATCGCCGGCCGCCGGAGCCGGCGGCGATCCGAATGGAGGGCCGCTCAGGCGGGTGAAGCGCAGCGGCTCCAGGGGGACGCGGCGGCGATAGACGAGCGCGGCCAGCCGGTCGAGGGCGCGGGCGAGTTGGAGGGGGGTGGGATGGAGGAAGTGGCGCATGGGAGAACTTTACCAAGTCATCCCGTTTATCTTCAAGCACTTCGGGGGTGAAAGGAGACGGTTGGACAAAGTTCTTATCTCCCCTGCCCCCTGCTCCCCCTGGGGTGCTTCCCCCACCCCCAAAATACTCCCTCCACCCAATAGACACGCACCCGCCTCGGGCTTATTCTATAGTTAGGCCGGTCTAGACCTGACAAGTCTACTGGGCAAAAGCAGGACAGGTGACGTAATCATGGCAGGTTGCCTAATAATCTGCGTAATCTGCGTAATCTGTGGATGCTTCCGAGGTATGTGATGAACGAATTTCAGGGTATTACCGTCGTGGTGGCGCTCTTCGCGCTGCGGTGCATCGTCCCGCTGGCGGTGGTGCTGGTCATTGGCTACGCCATGAACCGGCTGGTGGCGCGCTGGGACGCGGAAGAGGTGGCCCAGGCCAACCAACCGGCGGCGAAGCCCTCGATCTCGCTGACGATGGCTGCCCGCTCGGCTGCCCTGTCCGTCCCCTGTTGGGTGTACAAGAACTGCGACGAGACGACGCGCGCCGGCTGCCCCGCCTACCAGAATCCGGCGCTGGCCTGCTGGACGGCCCTGACCCGCGCCGAGGGGCGGCTGCCGGCCAAGTGCGCCACCTGCGCCCGCTACACCGGCGCGCCCGCCTTCGCCGCCGCCGACTAGCCCAACCCGGCCTCGCCCCCGCTCCCAGGCCGCGCCTCCCCGCGCGGCCTTTGACTTCCCCGCCCGCATCTGAGGATGCAGACTCCGCATCTCCCCTGCTCCCCCGCTCCCCTGCATTCCCATGACATCTGTCACACCCAACCCATGATCTTTGTGCTGGCTATCCATCCATTGTCGTCTATAATAGGATAGTTGTGAGGGGCGCCGGACGATGAGTTCGGCGTTTCCTTAATATCGCTGCCCACACGGGGCGGCGCGCGCTATAATTCTCAATGCAACGTAAGGATGGCAGGCCGATCGATCATGGACAACAACAACACATTCCCCCTATCTGAGCCAAACGACGCCGACAGCGCCCCCTCCGGCGACGCCCAACAGGTGCAGTGGGTCGTCGTCGAGCAGACTTCGGGCGTGATGGCGGCCGAGATCATCGCCGGACGCTTGCAGGCCGAGGGCATCCCCGCCCGGGCCTACCAAGAGGGCGCGGGCGAGGCCATCGGGCTGATCGTCGGGTTGCTCGGTACGGGCCACGTCGCCGTGCCGGAAGAGTTCGCCGAGCAGGCGCGGGCCATCCTGGAGGCCATCGAGGCCGAGGCGGAAGCCGCCGAAGAAGAAGAGTAGGCTTAGGGCCACAAGGAGAGAGACATGGCAGATGTTTCCTGGCAGAACAACAACGAAAGCCTGATTCTGGAGAAACCCCGCCGGAATCGCCTGTTGTTCGTCATCGGCGGCCTGGTATTGATCTCGGCCGTCGTGTTTCTCGTCGTCAACGCCATGAGCGGCAACACGCAGCTCTATAAGACGGTCGGCGAATTCTACGCCGAGCGGGATCGCCTGGTCGGGCGCGACCTGCGCGTGGCCGGCTGGGTTATCGGCGACTCGATCATCTACACTCAGATCGACGCCCAGACCTCGCGGCTGGAGTTCGACATCGTTGACGACCTGAACAATCCCACCCAGCGCCTCCACATCGTCGCCATGAACGAACCGAAGCCCGACCTGTTGCAAGGTCAGGCCCAGGCCCTGGTCGAGGGCAGCGCCGGCGCGGACGGCGTCTTCATGTCCAACCCCGGCGGGCTGATGCTCAAGTGCCCGACGCGCTACGAAGAAATGGACGCCTCGGGGCATCCGACCGCGGTGCCGATGTTCGATCAAACGGAGTATTAGTCTGTTCTGCGATCGGATCACAACGCCGGACACACGCCAAGGCTAAGGCGCGAGGACGCTAGGGTTGTATCTTTGCGTCTCCGCGTCTTTGCGTTTTGTATCGAGTAAAAGCCTATGATCGCTGATGTCGGTTTCATCACCCTCGGTCTGGCCATGCTCTGCGCGGTTTATGCCATCGCCGCCGCCTATTACGGCGCGCGCCGCAAGGACGACCGCTGGGTGCGCAGCGGCCGCAACGCCATTGTCGCCCTCTTCCCGCTCGTCGCGCTGGCCTGCGGCCTGATCATCACAGCCCTGGTCACGGGCGACTTCTCCATCGCCTACGTCTCCCAAGTCAGCAGCCGCGGCATGCCCACCTATCTGAAGGTGACGGCGCTGTGGGGCGGCCAGGCGGGGTCGCTGCTGTTCTGGAACCTGCTGCTGTCGGCCTTCACCTGCGCGGCCATGCTCAGCAAGTGGCGGCAGCAGAAAGAGTTGATGCCCTACGTCATCATCGTCACCGGCATGACCCAGCTCTTCTTCCTGTTCATCTCCACGGTCATCGAGAACCCGTTCGCGCGCAACCTGGTTGTGCCGGTCGACGGCAACGGCCTGAACCCGCTGCTGCGCCATCCCGGCATGATCATCCACCCGCCGATGCTCTACCTGGGCTTCGTCGGCTTCACCATCCCCTACGCCTTCGCCATGGCCGCGCTCATCTCCAACCAGCCGGGCGACAACTGGATTCGCACCAGCCGGCGCTGGACGCTGGTAGCCTGGCTCTTCCTCAGCCTGGGACTGATTCTGGGCGGGCGCTGGGCCTACGACGTGCTGGGCTGGGGCGGCTACTGGGGCTGGGACCCGGTGGAGAACGCCTCGCTGATGCCCTGGCTGGCCGGCACGGCCTTTCTGCACTCGGTCATGATCCAGGAAAAGATGCGCATGTTCAAGATGTGGAACGTGTTCCTGATCGTCCTGACCTACTGTCTGGTCATCCTGGGCACGTTCATCGTCCGCAGCGGCGTCATCTCCTCTGTCCACTCTTTCGCGCAGTCGGCCATTGGCCCCTTCTTCTTCGGTTTCATCGTGATCATGTTCCTCTTTTCGGCCTACTGGATCACGGTACGGCGCGAGAGCCTGCGGGCGGAGAATCAACTGGTCTCTTACCTATCGCGCGAGGCGGCTTTTCTTTACAACAACTTCCTGATCATCGCGATTCTGGCCGTGGTCTTCCTGTTCACCTACTACCCCATTTTCTCCGAACTCTTCACCGGGGAGAAGGGCTTTGTCGGGCCGCCCGTCTATGAGCGGGCGCTGGCCCCGCTGTTCGCGGCGCTGGTGCTGCTGATGGGCGTGGCCCCGCTGACGATGTGGTACCGAACGAGCATGCAACGTCTCGGCCGCGCTGTGCTGTGGCCGGCCGTGGCCGCCACGGTCTTTATCGTCGTCTTGTTCGCCCTG